>NZ_JBHWZY010000530.1:0-4897 GCF_042727815.1 Nocardia sp. NPDC060220 | reverse complement strand
GGGTATCCAGCTGCGGGTTGCGGTAGTTGGTGCGGCCGTCGCCGAGAACCAGCAGCGAGCTGCGGCTGGTGACGGCCTCACCGAAGTTCTCGGCGAAGCTGGTCAGCGCGTAGCCGTAGTCGGAGTGCCCGTCGGCGTCGATGATGCGCGACTCGGTGAAGATCCGGGTCATCACATCGTCGAGACCCGCGTACGGCTCGAAGAAGCTCGTCACCTCATCGGTGCGGTCGACGAACGCGAAGATCCGCACCCGGGAGAACTGCTCCCGCAGCGCGCTCACCAGCAGCAGTGTGAAGTTGCTGAACCCGGCCACCGAGCCCGAGATATCGCACAGCAGCACCAGTTCCGGTCGACCGGGGCGCGGCTTGCGGTTCACCAGATCGATCGGCACCCCGCCGGTGGACATCGAGGCACGCAGGGTCTTGCGCAGATCGATTTCGCCGCGCCGCGCTCGTTTGCGCCGCACCGCCAGCCGGGAGGCCAGGATCCGGGCCAGTCGCTGGGTGCCGCGCCGCAGTTCGGTGAGCTCGCGTTCGGACGCGCGCAGGAAGTCGGCGTCCTCGGCCTGGCGCGCGACACCGTAGGTCGCGACGCGTTCGCGCCCGATCTGCTCTGCCACGCGCCGATTGGTCTCGGCTTCCACGCTGGCCCGAAACCCCGCGATGCGTTCCCGTGCGACGCGGCGGGCAACCTCGGTGTCGCGCTCGCTCGCGTCCGGCGGCAGAGCGAGACCCGCGAGCACCTTGGCCAGCAAGGACTGGGGCGCGAGATCTTTGAGAGCCTGGTACGCGGAGAACGACGGTCCACGCGCGGACTGGTACTGCCCCAGCTGTTCGACCACCTGTCCGGCCAGCATCTGCAACTGCTCGCCACCGCCGTCGGCGGCGAGCATTTCGGCGAGCTGCTCACGGAGGGCGGCCAGGTCGATCTCGCCGTCCGGGGTGCGTGGCAGGTCCGGAGTCTCAGCGGTGCGATCACCCACGGCAACGGGGAACCACAGATCGAACAGGCCGTCGAAGGTGGCGCGATGGGTGGGCCTGCGCAGCAGCGCACAGGCCAGCCCTTCGCGCACCGCTTCGCGATCGAGCAGATCCAGCACGGTCAGTACCCGGCCCGCATCGACGGTTTCCGAGGGTCCCACCGGCACGCCACGGGCGCGGAGCGCACCGACGAAACCGGCGACGTGGCCGCCGATTCCGTGGGGTGCTGGCGCAGTCACGATCAGGCCAGTTTCAGCTCGGCCAGCGCGCGCTGGTGATCGCTGCGGTGCTTGAGCACCACGCCGAGCGTGGCGCGCACGGTCGCGTCGTCGAGGTCGGCGGCGCCCAACGCGAGCAAGGTGTTGCCCCAGTCGATCGTTTCGGCGACCGAGGGCAGCTTCTTGAGTTGCATACCGCGCAACACGTGCACGACCCGCACCAGTTGCTCGGCCACGGTGCTCGGGAGTTCCGGCACACGGCTGGCCAGGATGCGGCGCTCGAGATCTTCGTCGGGGAAGTCGAGGTGCAGGTACAGGCAGCGGCGTTTGAGCGCCTCCGACAGTTCCCTGGTGGCGTTCGAGGTGAGCACCACGAACGGCTTGCGCGTGGCGGTGATGGTGCCCAGCTCGGGCACGGTCACCGCGAAATCGCTGAGCACTTCGAGCAGCAGACCCTCGATCTCGACGTCGGCCTTGTCGGTCTCGTCGATCAGCAGCACCGTCGGCTCGGTGCGGCGGATGGCGGTGAGCAACGGGCGCGAGAGCAGGAACTCCTCGGTGAAGACGTCGGCTTTGGTTTCGGCCCAATCATTTTCACTCGACGCCTGGATCCGCAGGATCTGCTTGGCGTGATTCCACTCGTAGAGCGCGCGAGCCTCGTCGACGCCTTCGTAGCACTGCAGGCGGACCAGTTCGGCATCGGCGACCTGGGCTACCGCCCGCGAGAGTTCGGTCTTGCCGACACCGGCCGGGCCCTCGATGAGCAGCGGTTTGCCCAGCCGGTCGGCAAGGAAGACCGAAGTGGCCGTTGCTTTGTCGGCCAGGTAGCCGGTGGTGGCGAGGCGGGAGATGACATCGTCTACCGACGTGAAGATCGGTTCCTGTACGAGAGTCACGATCACACCGGCCGAGTCTGGCCGTCGCCCCACACGATCCACTTCGTGGAGGTGAGTTCGGGCAGTGCCATCGGGCCGCGGGCGTGCAGTTTCTGGGTGGAGATGCCGATCTCGGCGCCGAACCCGAACTGCTCACCGTCGGTGAACGCGGTGGACGCGTTCACCATCACCGCGGCGGCGTCCACGCGGGCCGTGAACTCGCGAGCGGCGGCCAGATCGGCGGTGACGATGGCCTCGGTGTGGCCGGTCCCCCAGGTGTTGATGTGGTCGACGGCGGCATCGAGGTCGTCGACCACCTTCAGCGCGATATCGAGGGTGAGGTACTCCTCACCCCAGTCGGCGTCGGTGGCCGGGACCTGACCGGGCAGGTCGCCGTGGATGGTGACGCCCGCGTCGTCGAGCGCCTTGCTGAGCCGCGGCAGCGCGGTCTCGGCGACGGCGGCGTCGATGAGTACGGTCTCGGCGGCGTTGCAGACGCTGGGTCGGCGGGTCTTGGCATTGAGCACGATGGCCTCGGCCATGTCCAGATCGGCGGCCGAGTGCACGTAGACGTGGCAGTTGCCGGTGCCGGTCTCGATGGTGGGCACCTGCGCGTCGCGGACGACGGCGTTGATCAGGCCCGCGCCGCCGCGCGGGATCACCACGTCGACGAGGCCGCGGGCCTGGATCAGGTGGGTGACGCTGGAGCGGTCGTTGCTCGGCAGCAGTTGCACGGCATCGGCCGGAACATCCTGGGCGACAAGGGCCTCGCGCAAGACCTCGACCAGTGCGGCGTTGGAGTTCGCCGCCGAGGACGACCCGCGCAGCAGCGCCGCATTGCCCGATTTGAGAGCGAGACCGAACGCGTCGACGGTGACATTGGGCCGCGCCTCGTAGACCATGCCGACCACACCGAGGGGGACGCGGGTCTGGCGGATCTCGAGGCCGTTGGGCAGCGTGGAACCGCGCACGATGACACCCACCGGGTCGGGCAGAGTGGCGACCTGCCGCAGCCCCGAGGCGATGCCGTCGATGCGGGCCTTGGTGAGCCGCAGCCGATCGAGCAGATTCTCCTCGGTACCGGCGGCCTGCGCGGTCGCGATGTCCTCGGCGTTGGCCGCGAGTACGCGATCGGCGGCGGCGAGCAGGGCGTCGGCCGCCGCGTGCAGGGCGTCGTTCTTCTGCGCCGTGGTCAGCTGAGCCAGCACACGGGACGCGACGCGAGCCCTGCGGGCGGCGTCGTGCACCGCTGCGCGGATGTCCAGCTCGGGGGTCACTTCTACCGTCATGGCTATCAGCCTACGCAGGCCGCCTCGCGCGCTCGACGCCACCCGGGACCCGGAATAGCCCTCCGACCGGCACCGGGACCGAGTTGTGCACAGGTTCGGCGACGCCGTCGACAAAGTTGTCCACAGCAACGCCGTCGCCGCTAGATTCGGCGTCATGGATCGCACCGGTTCGCCGACCGTCGTCGTGCTCGGCAGCGTCAATATGGACCTGGTCACGACGGTCCCACGCAGGCCCGCGCCGGGTGAGACGGTGCTCGGGAGCGACTTCGCGACCGTGCCCGGCGGTAAGGGGGCGAACCAGGCGATCGCGGCCGCGCGATCCGGGGCGCGGGTGCGATTTCTCGGGGCGATCGGCGACGACGCGTTCGGGACGGACCTGGCGGCCACGTTGTCGGGGGCCGGCGTCGACATCACTTTGCTCCGCAGGGTCGATGGCGCCAGCGGGATCGCCTCGATCGTGGTCGACGAGGCAGGCGAGAACAGCATCATCGTGGTGGCGGGGGCCAACGGGCGGGTGACCGAGCTGACGGCAGCCGAACTCGCCGCGATCGCGCGTGCCGACCTCCTGTTGTGCCAGTTGGAGATTCCGATCCACACGGTGCTCGCCGCAGCACAGCACGCCCGCGCGTCGGGCACCGTCGTCGCGCTCAATCCGTCCCCGGTTCAGCCGCTGCCCGAAGAATTATGGGCGGCCGTCGATCTCGCGATCGTGAATTCCCTGGAGTCCGAGCAGTATTCGGACGAGCTGACGCACGTCGCGCATCTCGTGCGCACGCTCGGTGGGGACGGCGCCGTTTATCGCGACGCCGACGGAAACGAGCGATCCGTCGGCGGTCGCACCGTCGAGGTTCTCGACACAACGGGCGCGGGCGACGCGTTCACCGGCGCGCTGGTCGCAACCTGGAATCGGGGCATTTCTACCGCGCTGAACTGGGCGAACACCGCCGGAGCTCTGACGACCACCCGGCTCGGCGCGAGCTCGGCGATCCCCGGAAGCGACCGGATCGCGGCGGCCCTCACCGCCGACTGACCTGTCGGGCGCGGCGAAAATCAGGTGCGCCGCCTCCACCCCATCCCTACCGTTGGTCCTTCATCAAGGAGAGGACCGACCATGTTTCCCGTCGAGCTGCGCGGTACGCGAGCGCAGACGCTCATGTGGGCCGACGAGCACGAGATCGAGCAGTCAGCGCTGCGCCAGCTTCGCAATATCGCGAACCTGGAATGGGTGCACGGACTGCGCGTGATGCCCGATGTGCACCTGGGCAAAGGGGCGACGGTCGGGTCCGTGATCGCGATGCGTGATGCGGTGGCGCCTGCCGCGGTCGGGGTGGATATCGGGTGCGGGATGGAGAGCGTGAAGACCGATCTCACCGCCGCCGACCTGCCGGATGACCTGCGCTCGTTGCGCAGCCGGATCGAGAGCGCGGTACCGGTCGGCTTCCAGGCGCACAAGGACGCGGTGAACGTCACGAAGCTGGGTGCGGAGTTCGCGGGGTCGCATGGGCAGGCCGCGTTGCGGGCCAACAGCTGGGAGC
>NZ_JBHWZY010000529.1:0-4913 GCF_042727815.1 Nocardia sp. NPDC060220 | reverse complement strand
GCCTGTCGGGGTGGTGACCGCCATCCTCGGCGCTCCCGTTCTCGTCTACCTCCTCGCCCGTGCAACCCGGATCGGACATGCTGGATGACCGCACACCTGACCACCGAGAGACTCACCCTCGGCTACGGCGACACCGCGATCGTCACCGACGCCACCGTCGATTTCCCGACCGGTGCGATCACTGTCATCGTCGGCCGCAACGGCTGCGGCAAATCGACCCTGCTGCGGGGACTGGCCCGGCTGATCGCGCCCACGGCGGGCGCGGTTCTGCTCGACGGCGCCGATATCGCACCGCAGCCCGCGCGCACGGTTGCCCGTCGGCTCGGCATGTTGCCGCAACAGCCCGTTGCCCCCGACAGCATCACCGTGGGCGAACTCGTCGGCCGTGGCCGTCATCCGCACCAACGCTGGTTTCGTCAGTGGTCGGCGCAGGACGACGAGGCCGTGCGCAAAGCGCTGGTGGCCACCGACACTCTCGCGTTGATCGATCGATCGGTGGATCAACTCTCGGGCGGTCAGAAGCAACGGGTGTGGATCGCGCTCGCGCTGGCGCAGGACCCCGAGGTCATGCTGCTCGACGAACCGACGACCTTTCTCGACCTGGCGCACCAACTCGACGTGCTCGACGTCCTGCGAAATCTGTTGCCGCGCACGATCATCGTCGTCCTGCACGACCTCAACCTCGCCGCCCGCTACGCCGACCATCTCGTCGCCGTGCAGGACGGCCGGGTGGTCGCTCAGGGTTCACCCGCCGAGGTCGTGCGCCCCGAGCTGGTGTCGGAAGTCTTCGGCATCGACTGCACGGTGATCGAGGACCCGATGACGGGCACACCGCTGGTGATTCCGGCCCCGCGAACGGTGCGCACCGCATGACGCGCCGGTATGTCCTCATCGCCCGGCCGACTCCGTCGGGCGTCGACCTGCCGTCCGTCCGAGCTCTGGCCGAGGCCTGCGGTGTCGGTTACGCGCTACTCGACCAGGAGGAGCCGACCATCCACACGGCCCTGGATACCGCCGCCCGCGACCGATCGCCGGTCACCCTGATCCCGCTCGCCGTGCCACGTGACCGCTACCTCGAGACCTGGATCGCGCGCGCGGTGGCGAACTGGAAGGAAACGCGCGGGAGCGAACTCGACGTGCGAATCACCGACGGCATCGACACCGCCGCCGGATTCGCCGATGTGGTGCGTGCCAGGATGTCCGAGGACGGCGCACCGGTGACGGCGAGCCCGCGGGCCTTCCGCAGCCCGGCCTGGTCCGAAATCCCCGACCACACCTCGCACATCCTGGTCTGCCGAGGCCCCCGCTGCACCGTGTACGGCGCGGGCGAGCTGCACCGGACTCTGCGCCGCGACCACCCCGGCGCCCTGATCACGCCGACCGGCTGCCTCAACCCGTGCAATCTGGGCCCGCTCTACATCACCTACCCGGACGGTGAATGGCATACCGACGGCATCCGCGGGGGTGACTCCGTCAGCGCTGCGCACGATAGCCTGACGGAATGATCGAGGACGAGCCGACCACGATCCAACCCCACCGGGCTGCGCGGCAGCGGGCCGTCGCATGCTGATCGAGAAGCAGCGCTGGGCCGGGATCCGCAGCGGGGCGGTGACGGTGCTGTTTCGCCGGTGGCGTCACCGGCAGGCCACCGAGGGCAAGGTCTACCGCACCGGCGCGGGGCGCATCGCCGTCGACCAGCTGTCGACGGTCACCGCCGATCAGATCAGCATCGAGGACGCGCGCGCCGCCGGTTACGACGCACCCGCCGAGGTGATCGCCGATCTCCGCGGCGGCCCGCAGGACCCGATCTATCTGCTCCGGATCCGCTGTCTCACCGACGAAGACCCGCGCGACGCGCTGGCCGCCGACGACCGGATCGACGATGCCGCGGCCTTGGTCGCCCGCCTCGCCCGCATGGACCGGACCGATCCCGAGGGCCCGTGGACCCACGACACGCTCCGAATCATCCAGCGTCGCCCCGCGACCCGGGCCCCTGACCTGGCCGAGGAACTCGGGCGTGACCCGCACCGCTTCAAACTCAACGTACGCAAGCTGAAGAACCTCGGCCTGACCATCAGCCTGGGCACCGGCTATCGGATCTCACCCCGCGGCGTGGCCTTACTCGCGGCCCTGGATTCGGCGCAGACCGGCGATTGAACGCGGCGAGTGAACCTCGGCGCCGCCTTGCCTATCAGGCGGGCGGCGCCCGCGGTCGACGCCGGGGTCGGGGCCCGAAATACCCGGCATGACATGGCCGGATCCAGACCACCGGCTACCGTGCCGGACCACACGATTTCGAAAGCGCCCCATCGGTCACACCTGCCACGGTATCGGTGCGCCGCTTCGAACGACAGCGGCCGACCACGAGAGGTCAGAAATCGTGAAGATCCCACTGACAATGCTGGTAGGCGTCGCCGTCCTGACCGTCAGCGCATGCGCGATGCGGCCGGCGGCCGGCGAAACAGACACTGCGCAACCAGGTTCCGGACTCGATCCGGCTGCGCTGCAATCCGCGCTGGATGCGGTCCGCGACGCGGGAATGACCGGTGTGTACATGGAGGTACGTGACGGCGACCGGGTGTGGAGTGGCACGGCGGGGGTCGCCGACGTCACCTCCGGCGAAGCCATCGGCCCCGACATGGTCCACCGAGTAGGCAGCATCACCAAGACGTTCATCGCGGCCGCGATCATGCAGCAGGTCGAGCAGGGGCGGATCGGGCTCGACACACCGATCGGTGACTACCTGCCGCACTTGGTCCCTGGTGAGCGTGGCGCGCAGATCACGGTTCGGATGCTGCTCAACAACACCAGCGGTCTGGCCGAGCACCTGCCGTACTCATTTCCTTCCCTCGCAGCCTTTTTCGGCGGGACACAGCTGTCATCGGAGAGCTTGGACAAGCATCAGTTCACCCAGTTCGACCCGGTCGAGTTGATCGGAATGGGCGTCAGCGCGCCGCCCGCCACCCGGGCGCCCGGAGCGACCCCCGGCGTGTACTCCAACACCAACTACTTCCTGCTGGGCGAACTGCTGGAGCAGGTGACCGGAACTGCATTCGAGACCTATGTCGCCGAGAAGGTGATCGGACGCGCCGGGCTCGAGCACACCGCGTTTCCGGATGGGCCGACCCTGACGGTTGCGCACCCGCGAATGTACGAGCGGCTGTTCGGAATGATCGATCCGCCGCGCGACTACAGCGTCTACAACATGTCGTGGGCGATGCCCGGCGCCGGACTCGTCTCGACCATGGCGGACCTGAATCGCTTCTACCGCATGCTGTTCGGTGGGCACATCGTCAGCCGCGAGTCGTTGGCGCAGATGCAGCGTACGGTGCCCGTCATCGCACTCGACGGTACGCGGATCGAGTACGGTCTCGGCCTGCACCGGGTGCGGACTCCCGGCGGACAGACATTCTGGGGCCACGACGGCAGTGTCTTCGGCGCCCAAGCGCTATCTCTGACCAGCGCCGACGGCACCCGCCAGATGTCGGTCGCGACAAACCTCGTGCGGTGGAACGAGATCGGCCCCGACGGAAAGCCGAAGCCACACCCCATCGACGACGCCCTCGCCACCCTCTACCGAATCGCGATGGGCGGCGAGTGATCCTTCGGCGGCACTAGGTGTCCCCGGCCCGTTACCCCAGTCGTCGGCGCCAACGGCCCGGATCGGGTGCCCCGACTCGGTGCCGAAGTCTCGCACCGCAACTCGCGCGTCACTGATCGTTCGAGTGCAACGTTCCGGGCTCGGCGAACGATGCGATGCTCATGCAGGGGATGACGCAGGTCGATGAGCAGCAGCAAACAGCCGGGTTCGGTGCGTTCACCGTGGTGGATGTCGAGACCTCCGGGCTACGGCCGCACCAGCACCGGGTGCTGTCCGTCGCGGCGGTGACGCTGGACGGCACCGGCCGGGTGACGCGAGAGTTCCACAGCCTGATCGATCCGGGTTGTGATCCGGGTCCCGTGCACATTCACGGGCTCACTGCCGAGGTGCTGCAGGGCTCGCCCGAGTTCGGTCAGGTGCGCGACCAACTGACGGCCATGCTGGACGGCCGGGTGATGGTGGCGCACAACGCGCTGTTCGACTATGGGTTCCTGCTGCAGGAGTTCGCCCGGGCAGGGGGAGCTCTGCCGGTGCAGCGCCGACTGTGCACGTTGGCACTGGCCCGCCGCATCGCGCTGCCGACACCCGACTACAGGTTGGGCACGCTGGCGACGTATTACGGTGTGCCGCAGCAGAAGGCGCACGATGCGCTCGACGACACCCGTGTTCTCGCGAATGTTCTTCGCGCGTTGGTCGCCGACGCGGCCCATCTCGGCATCGCACCCCCTTTGCTCGACTGCGCACCTGATTCGGCCAGGCCGACGCAGTCCAGGTGGCCGGTCGAACGTCGCGGCCCGAAGCAGCCGTGTGACTTCGCCTATCCCGGGAAGCTGGCGGTGGCCGGCCCCCTGCGCCAGGGGATGAAGGTAGCGCTGACCGGCGAGACCCGGATCGAACGGGAAGAGCTCGTCGCCCGTGCCGAGGCTGCGGGGCTCGACGTCACGAGCACGGTGAGCAACCGAACCAGTGTGTTGGTCACCAACAACGCCCATGCGGAAACGGGCAAGGCGCGCAAGGCGTTCGAGTTCGGAACGCCGGTGATCGATGAGGCTCGGTTCGCCGCGCTGCTCGAGTCGGTAGAACCGGGGCACCGGAAAGGAGCGGCGGTACCTGCGGTTGCGGCGCCACGTCGGTCGACGGCACCCGCACGGGCGATATCGGGTCCGCTGGCCGGTCGGCGGATTCTGGTACTGGGCGGAACCCACGGCGAGGCTGCGGCGGCGCGCTGGCGGATCGTCGAGCTCGGTGGTTCGGCCGCGGTCAATCTCTCCGCGACGGTGACAGATCTGCTCCTTCTCGCAGGTGGGGAATC
>NZ_JBHWZY010000528.1:0-4927 GCF_042727815.1 Nocardia sp. NPDC060220 | reverse complement strand
TGGCATCACCGAGGAGGAATTCCTCGCCGCGAACGCGGTCCTGGCCAAGATCGCCGACAACATCGCCACCGAATGAGCTCGCGAGGAGCGTCATGACTTCCCTGTACGACCGACCGTTCCGCTTCGGTCTCTGCCTGTTCACCCCGTCCACCAGGGCCGAATGGATCGCCAAGGTACGCAAGGCCGAGGAACTGGGCTACGACGTCATCTCGGTGTCGGACCACCTCGGCATGCCCGCCCCGATCCCGACCCTGCTGCTGGCCGCCGAGGCGACCGAGCGGATCCGCATCGGCACGCTGGTGTTCAACACCGCCTTCTACCATCCGACTGTGCTGGCCCGCGACCTCGCCACGGTCGACCGCTACTCCGGCGGCCGGGTGGAACTCGGGCTGGGCGCCGGCTACGACCGCGCGCAGTTCGACGCGGCCGGAATCCCGTTTCCCACTGCGGGCGCACGGGTTTCCCAGCTCGAGCGCACGGTCGCCGAGTTCCGCAAGCCCAACTCCGAGCTCGACCAGTACGCCCGGTTCGAACAGCCCGGCGGCCCGCCGATCCTGATCGCCGGTCGCGGGGCACGGGTCCTGCGCTTGGCGGCCGCCCATGCCGACATCATCGCTTTCACCGGCACCACCGAGGTCCGCGACGGCGACGGGCTGAAGCTGGGTGGCATCACCGAGGTCACCGACCGGATCGACTACGTGCGCGGGCTGCTCGGCGACCGGATCGACCAGGTGGAGTTCAACATTCCCATACACAAGGTGCTGCCCAAGGGCGCGACCGACGGCGTGACCGATGTCTGGCAGAACCGGCTCGACCTCACGCCCGACGAGCTCGCCGAGCTGCCGTCGCTGCTGTTCGGCACCCCCGAGGAGAACGCCGACACCCTGCGCGAACGGCGCAAGACCCTCGGCCTGACCTACTACACCGTGCTCGAACCCGAGATGGAGGCCTTCGCCCCGATCATCCAGGCGCTCCGATAACGGGGCAGCACCACGTCTTTCGCACGCGGAGGAGACCGATATGACCGAACGAACCACGGTGGACACCGGTACCGGATACGGCCGCAAGGCCCCGTCCTACGACGCACGCCTGACCGAGGTGGGCCCCGGCACACCGATGGGCGAGGCGCTGCGGCGGTACTGGCATCCGATCGCCACCTCAGCCACCCTCACCGCCGAAGCACCCCATCGCACCCGCGTCCTCGGCGAGGATCTGGTCGTCTTCCGGGACGGAAGCGGCCGCGCGGGTGTGGTTTTCGAGCGTTGCGCACACCGTGGGGCCAGTCTGTTCTTCGGCCGGATCGAGGACGACGGGTTGCGCTGTGGCTATCACGGGTGGAAGTACGACGTGCAGGGGCGATGCCTGGAACAGGCCTGTGAACCCGATCGTGGCAAGCGCCGCGATGCCGCGCGTCAGCCGTGGTATCCGGTCGAGGAACGCTACGGGCTGGTGTTCGTCTACATGGGCCCGCCCGACCGCAAGCCCGTGCTGCCACGCTACGACGTGCTCGAGGACCTCGCCGAGGGTGAGCAGTACTTCGCCGAGTGGCCGTTCCCCGGACTGTCGGTCACCGGCGCCGAGCAGGATTTCCACTGGCTGCTGATCTACGAGAACACGATCGATCCGGTGCACATCAACTGGCTGCACTCCCAGCACAGCGGCTACCAGTTCCTCGGCACCGGCACCACCGGCTTCCCCGAGGACTTCTTCGACCCGTACACCCTGCCGGGCCGGGTCAGCTACGACCGCACCGACTTCGGGGCGAAGTACGGTGTCCGGTTCCTGGACAAGGAACGCGACGGGGTGCGGACCGAACGGGTCTGGGGCGCCGAGTTGCACCTGCCCAATGCCACGGTGCTGCCGGACTGGGTCGAGCTGACTCCGGATACCAAGGCCGACATGGTGATCTGGGCGGTCCCGATCGACGACACCCGCCATCGCGCATTCTTCTCCATCCGCGCGAGCGATCCCGCTCGCGTGCAACGGTTCCTGTTCGGCATCACCCAGGACGGCAAGAACTCCTGGGAGCTGACCGACCAGGAACGTCAGCGCTTCCCCGGCGACGGGGAGGTGATGACCTCGCAGGGTCCGGTCGCGCTGCATTCGGAGGAGACCTTGGCGACGACGGACCGGGGCGTGGTGCTGCTGCGCCGGTTGCTGCGGACGATGATCGACGACGTGGAGTCGGGCCGTGATCCGCAGGGGGTGAGTCTGATCGAGGAGCCGGTGCGGCACACCCAGGCTGGTCTGTTCACCCTCGCCACGGCAGCCGCGGACGAGACCGTGGCAGCAGTGCCTGCGGCCGGTGTCTGACCGGGATACCCCGTGACCTGGATCGATGCGGTGGTCCATGCCCGCACCCTGGCGACTCCCGAGATCGCGGTGTTCGAACTCACCCCGGTCGACGGCACCGAGTTCCCCTCCTACACAGCGGGATCCCACGTCGACGTGCACCTGGGTTCGGGCCTGGTCCGCCAGTATTCACTGTGCGGACCGCCCGAGCCGGGCCGATACCGCCTGGCGGTGTTGAACGTCGCGAACTCGCGGGGCGGGTCGCGGGCGATGCACGCGCTCACAGTAGGCGAACCGGTGCGGATCTCGGTCCCGCGCAACCACTTTCCGCTCGCCGACACGAACAGCCATGTACTGATCGCGGGCGGCATCGGAATCACACCGCTGCTGGCCATGCTGACGCACCTCGAGCAGACCGAGGCCGACTACGTTCTGCACTACAGCGCCCGAACCCGCTCTCGCGCGGCCTTTCTCGACGAGCTGTCCGCGAATCCCCGCGTCCGGTTCCATTTCGACGACGAAGACCCGAGCCTGCTGCTCGACATCACCCGCGATCTGGGCGATCCGAGACCGGACACCGCGGTCTACGTCTGCGGGCCGGACGGCTTCATGGACTACGTCGTAGGCAAAGCCGAAGCCCTCGGCTGGCCGCGCACAGCACTGCACACCGAACGATTCGGCACCGACCTCACCGCGCCGACCGAGTCGCAAGAGGCCGGATTCACCGTCCGCCTGGCCTCCACCGGCGCCGAATACCTCGTCGGCGACGACCACAGCGTGCTGGATGTCCTCCTGAACAACGGTGTCGACGCGCCCTTCTCGTGCCAGCAGGGCATCTGCGGGGAATGTGTCGTGCGGGTACTCGCCGGCGAACCCGACCATCGCGACGACGTCCTCACCGACACCGAACGCGCCGACGGCATGTTCACCACGTGCTCGTCACGATCCCACTCCCCCGTCCTCGAGGTGGACCTCTGAGTGCGGTCGGCCGAGTCTGGGCACGAAGCTCGAAAATGAGCGGCGGCAACCGGTTCCCGAGGGCAAGGCCGCCTGTGTGGTGAGCAGCGCTGGCACCGGCCGCGTCGCGATTCCGTTGATCGAGCAGCACGGCGTCCATGTTCCGAAAATGTTTTGGCGCAATGCTTTCAGCTCGCATGAAAGCATCCAGAGCGATCGTGTGAGCACGACGCGATGCCGCCGCACGCCCGACCTCGACCCAGTAACGACTACAGAGCGTGCTCCGTAGCCCTCATAGTCCACGGCCTCTACAGCACACCCGCGATCGCGTGCTGAGAACACCAAACCCCGAGTCATGACAGAAGCTGACGCAGATCGCTAGCCTCGTTGCCATGGCTTCCGAATCTCGCGTGTGGGCGATGACGACGACATTGCCGACCGAACAGGACGCGCACTCGATCGCGGAAAGCGTGGTCGGAGAACGTCTTGCCGCTGGGGCCGAGATCGTCAAGCAGGACAGCGTGTTTTGGCATCTCGGGAAAGTCGGCACCGGCCCGGAGTGGAGGTTGACCTTCCGTGTCGCCGCGGCCGGTCGGGACCGTCTCGCCGAGCGCATCGCGGAGCTGCATCCGTGGAGTCGGCCCGAGATCAGCGCGACCCCGGTTCCCTGGACGACCGAGGAATACGCCCAGTGGGTCGAAAGCCCCACAGTGTCGCAGGAATAGGGCCCCGCTCTGCGGTCAGTTCGGTCCCGGCCCGTACCTTGGGGCATCCGAATTGGGCATAGTCCATGCAGGGACCTAGTTTGGTCCGAGCAAACTTCACCGGCAATCCGGCAACTACGATGGAGAGTCTTGAAACACGGGCCTTTTCCTCCAGAGCCACCGACGGCGCTGACCGACGCCGATGCGATCAGGAGCAATGACTGGTCAGCTTTTTCAGCGCTGACCCACATGGAGGATCATTTCACCGTCAAACCGTGGCCCGGCGGGTTCTCCGCGTACTACTGGTATTTGACGTTCGAGGACGCCGAGCTGATTTCATCGGCTCGACAATGCCAGCAAAGCTTGAGTTCATTCGGCCTACATCCGGTCTCGCTGTCGTCGCTTCACATGACGCTGTGCCGGGTTGGTGCCGCCGATTCGATCAGCGACGCCGCCATCGAGGTAGTCACCTCCAGTGCCGCCGAAGCGCTTGAACGCGTCGACAGCTTCGAGATCGAGGTCGGGCCTCTGGCCGGTTCCTCGGGAGCGGTCCGCTTCTCGGTGACGCCCTGGTCCTCGATCTGGCAGCTCGCCACGATTCTGCGTTCTCTCTCTGTGAACGCCGCTGCGGGCACCGCGTCAAAACCCCTCTCCGACTTCCGCCCCCACATAGGGATCGCCTACAGCAATCGGCGTCAGGAGATCGCGCCCATCCTCGAGCGAGTCTCACAGTTACGCGACATCGTTCCCGTCCCGATCGCGGTCACACAGGTCAAGCTCGTCCGCCTTTGGCGATCCCAGGATTCCTACGAATGGGACGACGTTGCCACTATCGCCCTTCGATAGGGCGAGCGCCCTCGGAGACAACGCTCGCCGAGGATGTCCAGTCCTCGAGCTCGCTCAGGTAGGTACCAACGACGCGACGATCGATCGTATCGACGACGTCGGCGAGTTCGTGAGCACGCTGCCAGACC
>NZ_JBHWZY010000527.1:0-4927 GCF_042727815.1 Nocardia sp. NPDC060220 | reverse complement strand
CCTGCTGATGATGTGGACGCCAACCAAGTGGACCCACCACTTCGGCGTCTACGCGGGCTTGGCGGGTTCGCTGGCGGCTCGCTGTTCATGCTGTCGCCCGACGGCTCGCTCGCCCGCCGGTTCGGCGTCCTGGTGCTGCTGCTGTGCCTGCTCGTCTGCATCCTGCAGGTGCTGCGCAAGGGCCGCATCCCCGGCACCTCGCGCGGCCCGTCGGTGCGCATCCTCGGCATCGTCTTCGCGGCGCTCCTGCTGATGATGTGGACGCCAACCAAGTGGACCCACCACTTCGGCGTCTACGCGGGCTTGGCGGGTTCGCTGGCGGCACTGGCGGCGGTTGCGGTGGGCACCAACGGAATCAAGGCTCCACGCAATCGAGCGCTGTTCACCGCGGCGGTATTGTTCCTGCTCGCGATGACTTTCACCGGCTCCAACGGCTGGTGGTATGTCTCCAGTTACGGCGTGCCGTTCTGGGACAAGGCGCCGATGGTGGCGGGCAAGGGCGTTTCGACGCTGTTCCTCGGTCTCAGCATCCTCGCGCTGCTGGTCGCCCTGTACTTCCACCTGCGCGCCCCGTACCGGACACCGAGCGACACCGGGCGTTTCGACCGCTTCGCGACCATGCCGCTCACCATCGCGGCGGCCCTGCTGGTGCTGTTCGAGGTGGCGTCGATGGCGAAGGGCGCCATCACCCAGTACCCCGCGTACTCCATCGCGAAGTCGAATCTCAATTCGCTGCAAGGCAATACGTGCGGCCTGGCCAATGACGTTCTGGTGGAATCGAATACGGCCGATTCCCTGCTCACCCCCTATACCGGCGCACCCGCCGACGGACTGAACGCCGAATCCACCGGCTTCACCCCGGACGGCGTGGCCGACGACCTCACTGCCGATGCCGACGAGACCGTGGTCGGCGGCGCCAACTCGGTCGACACCGATTCCGCCAACAAGACCACCAAGACCACCGGCGCGGGCACCGGCGGCGGCACCAGCGCCGAACCCGGCATCAACGGCAGCACCGTCGCCCTGCCGTTCGGCCTCGACCCCGCCCGCACTCCGGTCCTCGGCTCCTTCCAGGACGGCGTGCAGCAGCAGGCGAAGCTGACCTCACAGTGGTATCGCGTCGACCTCGGCGACAGCGTGCGCGACGATCCCGCGTATCAGGCCCTCGTGGTCACCGCGGCCGGGCGGATCCGCTACGTCGACACCGACGGCGTCGTGCACTACGGCCAGGAGTTGCGTCTGGAATACGGCACCCGCGCCGCCGACGGTTCCGTCGAGGTGACGGGCTCGGTCGCGCCGATGGACATCGGCCCGGCCCCATCGTGGCGCAACCTGCGTGTGCCGATCGATCAGCTGCCCGCAGGCGTGAACGCGGTGCGCCTGGTCGCCGCCGACAACGACATCACCGGCAAGCAGTGGCTCGCGGTGACGCCGCCGCGGCTGCCGAAACTGGCCACCCTGGACTCGGTGGTCGGCCGGACCGCGCCGGTGCTGCTCGACTGGCACGTCGGCCTCGCGTTCCCCTGCCAGCGCCCGTTCGAGCATCACGACGGCGTCGCGGAGGCTCCGCAGTGGCGGATTCTGCCCGACCGGGTCGGTTCGGACGCGTCCAACGCCTGGCAGGACGACATCGGCGGCGGCCCGCTCGGGTGGACAAATCTGCTCCTGAAGGCCGAGACTGTGCCCACCTATCTCGACCACGATCTCGGCCGGGACTGGGGCTCGCTCGAGCGGTTCACGCCCTATCAGCCGGCACCGCCCGCGAAGATCGGGGTGACTGTGATCGATCAGACAGGACGAGCGAAAGAACCGGCAATTCGGGCGCAGTAGAACGGCGTAGAGACTATGGCAGCGCAAGGGCAGTGACCGGGCACTTGCCCATGTCACTTACGAAACCCTCAGTGTCCGTTAGGGTTTCGGTTTGATGAAACACCTGTAAATGACAGCCTAAAGGTCCTGTGCCTGCACGTTTGAGCACGTACCCTGGTGGGTATGACAGGAGCCTTCGATGACATGGATCTACGAGATCTCGTCGAGTTGCTCAGCAACGACGAGAAGCAAGAACTACGACCGGCCGTAATGCGGGTACTGGAAAGACTGCCTTCACAAGAGGTATTACGCCGCGACCTGAACCGTCGCATGCTCAACGTCTGACTCCTGTCCCCCATCCAACCGAAAAGGCGCGGACCACATAACGTGATCCGCGCCTTTATTCTTGGCGGCTGGTGCCGCGAATTCTCGGCCCCGAGGGCCTCGAGACTTACCTGGCTAGAAGACCCGCAACGGTCCCGGGCTCCACAGCCCGTTGCGCGCCGCCGTGCCGGTCTCGAGCTGCGTGGGCGTGGCCTGCGCGTACTGGTCGTAGCGTTCCAGCGAGCCCCAGTCCCGGGCCCAGTCGTCCTTCAGGTAGGTCGGGATGGTGACCCGGGCCGCCAGCATCTGCGTCATGCCGAGCGGACCACCGAACTCCTGCGCCTGCCAGGTGTCGGTCGACGAGATCGCCAGCGGGCGGTCCGGCAGGATCCGGTAGTTCGGCACCTCGGCCACGCCGTTCTTGTGCGCGAACGGACGCTGGCACGGGAACTGCAGGCCGACGGCCCAGTCCAGCAGTACCGGCTGGTCACGGCCGATGAACGTGTCCAGAGTCTGCAACTCGGGCACCCGCGGCGGGGTGAACGCCAGCCACTGGTCACCGATCAGGATCGGGTCGTTCACCATCACGCGCACCGCGTTCACCTCGGCCGGAAGGTCGGCCAGCGGCACGCGCAGGTTGCGCCACGACGGCGCGGGGCCGATATCGCGCGGCTGGTAGGCGCCGAGCGTGGTGACGCTGCCGTCGGGGTTACGGGTGCCGTATTCGACGAACAGCGCCTGACCGTACTTGTCGGAGCCGGAGTCGTCCTTGGAGGCGATGCGACCGGCCGCGCTGATCACGACCAGCGGCGAGTCGTCCGAGCGGGCGGGCAGGCCGTACCAGGCCGATTCCAGGTGGGCGGGCTGCTGCATGCCCTCCTGGTAGGAGCCGAGAATCGGAGTCTGCGCGGGGTCGAGGCCGAACGGCAGCGCCACGGTGGAACCGTTGACGCCGAGTGCGCCCTCACCACCGCCGGTGCCCGCGCTCTCGCCTTCGGCGAAGGCCGCGCCGACCGACTGGTTGCTGGTGTTGCCGGTGCCCGGCTTCACCTCGACCGCGTCGGCGGACAGGTCGCTCGGCACGCCGTTGGGTGTGAACCCGACCGAGCCGGTGCCCGCGAGGGGATCGTTGGGGTCGGTGAACGGACGGGCCGGGTCGACGATGGGGTCGAGCCTGCCGCCGTTCGGGTCGGATTCGACCAGCACGTCGTTGGCCAGGCCACACGAGTTGTCGCTCAGCGCGTCGATGTTGGAGCGGCCGAGCGAGTAGCCGGGGTACTGCTGCGTCGCGCCCTTGACCAGCGAGAGCACTTCGAACAGCACCATCAGGCCGACCACGATGGTCAGCGGAATAGCCGCGAACTTGCGGATCCTGTTGCCGCGCTTGGTTTTCACCGACGGCACCGGCTTCACATAGTCCTCGCGCAGCGCGTACCAGCCGACCAGGGCCAAGGCCACGCCGAACAGGACGAGCATCACCGTGTTCGAGTGGACGCCGCGCAGCGAGATGGTCTTGTCGAACCACGGCACGCCGTAGCTGGACACGTACCAGTAGCCGTTGATGCCCGAGAACGACAGCGCCAGCACGAACAGCAAACCGGCCAGGAAGATCGCCCGGTTCTTGCGGGAGCGCAGCGCGCTCTGCGACACCGCCACCGCCGTCACCGCCGCGAGCCCACCCGCGATGCCCGCGTAGGCGCCGAAGTGGTGGGTCCACTTGGTGGGGTTGAACATCATGAAGAAGATCGTGCCGAAGACGATCCCCATCAGCCGCCACGTCGGACCCGACGCGATCCCCGGCACCTGACGGCGGCGCAGCAGCACCAGCAGCGTCGTGAACAGGCACAGCAGCATCACCAGGAAGGCGAACCGGCGGGCCAGCGAGCCGTCGACGGTCTCGACGAACATGTAGTAGTAGCGCAGGTAGTCCTCGTACCAGGCCAGGTTCGGGCCGGTGGCCTGACGGACCCGGTTGGCTTCCTGGATGCCGGCGAAGGTCTGGTCGCCGTAGACCACGGTGAGCACGAGCACGCCCGCCGAGGCGATCGGAGCCAGCAGCGGCAGCGTGCCGAACTGGCGATGACGGCGCACGATGATCCGCACCAGCGGCCGGATACCGGCCAGCAGCGCGGCCACACACATCAAGCCGGTCGGCGCGGCGGCGAGGGTGAACGCCGCGATCAGCACCGCGATGCCCGCGGGCAGCAGACGGCCGGTGGCGATGGCGCGTTCGATGGACACCCAGGTGAGCAGTGCGCCGAGGGCGACGATGGGCTCCGAGCGCAGGCCGTTGTCGAACGGCAGCCAGAACGCCAGGAACACCAGTCCACCGGTCCACAGCGCCACCTGCGAGCGCTTCACGGCATTGCCGAGGCGCGGCACCACCTCGCGGCTGATCACCATCCAGCACAGGATGGCGCAGATCAGCGCGGGCACGCGCACCCACGGGCTGGCCGTGGAGATCTCCGCGAACACCTGGATGACGTAGTAGTACCAGCCGAACGGGGCCTCGGGGACGCCGTACCAGCGGAAGTAGTTGGCCGTATAGCCCGCGTCGGGGGCCACGCGCACCATCGACAGGATGTAGCCGTCGTCGGAGGTGTTGGCGCCGACGAAATGCCAGACCAGCAGCGTGCCGATCACCGCACCATCGGCCCAGGTCGGCTTCAGCCAGTTGCGCGGCAGGAAGCGGCGGTGCCCACGCCCGTCACTGCCGTCGAGGCGGCCCAGCGCGGCCAGCGCCAGCAGGGTGCACAGCACGGCCGCGATGATCGCGACCAGCTTGATCAGCGAC
>NZ_JBHWZY010000526.1:0-4939 GCF_042727815.1 Nocardia sp. NPDC060220 | reverse complement strand
ACTCTCGGGGCCCGGGTTTTTTTTTTAACACACCCACACCCCGGCGGTGGGCCCCGGCGCCGCCGCGTGCGCCACCCTGGGGTTTGTCTTGGCCCCCCACCTCAACCCGCGCCCCCACATCCACACCCCCACCGCCCGCACCGCCGCCCGGCTGATCCACCGGATCGTCACCCGCCACGTCGGGTGAGCACCGTCGCGGGACTCAGAAGTACCGGATCCACACATAGATCCAGGCGATGACACTGCTGAGCAGCGTGACCAACATGCCGTACTTGGTGAACTGCCAGAAGGTGATCCGCTGTCCCGCGCGGGCGGCGATCCCGAGGGCGACCACATTGGCGCTGGCCGCCACCGCCGTGCCGTTCCCGCCGAAGTCGGCGCCCAAGGCGAACGCCCACCACAGCGCCTGCCCGGTAGCTGGATCCGGCGCGCCCGCGACGATGTCCTCCACCACCGGCGCCATGGTCGCGGTATAGGGAATGTTGTCGACGAACGCGCCGAGAATCGCCGAACCGAACACCAGCGCGGTCGCGGCCAAAAAGTAGTTGTCCCCGACCCAGCCGATCGCGGCGTCACCGATCGTGGCGATCACCCCGGTGTGCACCAGACCCGCGACCATCACGAACAGACCCATGAAGAACACCAGCGTCGGCCATTCCACCTCGTGTAGGACATCGCCGATATCGAGGCCGGAGACCAGCACCATGATGCCCGCACCGACCAGCGCGATCACCGACGGCGCGACGTGCAGCACGCGGTGCAGGCAGAAGCCGACGACCACACCGGTGAGCACGATCATCGAGCGCACCAGCAGTTTCGGATCGCGGATCGCGCGCCGTTCCTGCAGCGCCATCACCGCGTCGACCGAGGTGGGATCGGTGCGCAGCGCCGAGCGGAACAGCACCCGGGTGAGCGCGACGAACAGCACGAAGGTGATCACCACGATCGGGGCCATGTGCACGAGGAAGTCGTTGAACGTCAGCCCGGCCCGGCTGGCGATGATGATGTTGGGCGGGTCACCGATCAGCGTCGCCGCGCCGCCGATATTGGACGCGAGCACCTCGGCGATCAGGAACGGTTGCGCGGCGATGCCGAGACGTCGGCACACCACCAGCGTCACCGGGGCGACCAGCATGATGATGGTGACGTTGTCGAGAAACGGCGACGCGACCGCGGTGATCAACATCAGCATCACCATCAGGCGATACGGGTTACCGCGCGAACGTTTGGCCGACCAGATCGCCAGGTAGTCGAACAGGCCGGTCTGCTTGATGACGCCGACGATGATCATCATCCCGAGCAGCAGGAAGATGACGTTCCAGTCGATGCCCTCGTGGGCGGAATAGAAGACCTCGTCGCCGGGGATCAGGCCGAGCAGAGCCATCGCGCCCGCGGCGATCAGGACGGTTTTGACCTTGTCGGCTTTCTCCGTGGCGATGAAGAAGAAGGCGATCACGAAGATGACGACGGCAAGCGCTGCAGCCATGCGCGGCGTGGCGTTCAGTCGCCGGGGCCGACGACAGCGAGGCTGGTCAGCAACCGTTCCAGGGTGATCGCGCCGCGCAGGGTGCGCGAACGGTCGACCACGGCGATGAGCGGACTGTGCTTGCGCGCCATCAGGATCGCGATTTCGAGCAGGGTCGCGTCGGGGGGGACGGTGGCCGGCTTGCTCGCGCCGTCGGGCAGACAGTCGCCGACGGTGAGGCTGCCGGGTTCCTGCCAGAACAGGTCGGCGTGCACCTCGTCGATCGTGCGGACCAGCGTCGGGTCGTCGTGATAGGAGGCCGGAATCGCCAGGCGTAGTACCTGGGTTCCCGGCAGGACCGCCACCGGCCGGTCGAGTTCGTCGACGACGATCAGACCGGGCAACCGGTTGACGACCATCAGCCGCACCGCACGGGCGACGGGGTCGCTGGTGCGAACGGTCGGCAGGTTCATCGCGATATCGCGTGCGCGCATGGCATGGCTCCGGGGGGATTCGACGGTGCTCACGGCTGGGCCTGCCGTCCGGTCAGGTGGTCCAGGCGTTGTTCCAGGCGGGCGAGCCGGTCGCCGAACGGCCGCGAACGCATCAGCTCGGCGACCTGGTCGGCCTCGTCGGGTTCCAGCTCGATGTCGACCGTCGGTTCGTCGCTGCCCCCCGCGTAGGCGAGCAGGCGTCGCGCACCCGACGAGTGCGTCAGCAGGGCGAAGCGAATGCCGTGGCGGGTGTGGAAGCTGTGCAGCACACCGGCTCCCGGGATCGTGGTCCGGTCGATATCCATGGCCGGCGGTCCTTCCTCGGATCGTCGAAAGCGTCTGATCGAAGTCTGGTTCGCGCAGGTGGCGGGCACTATCGGCCGTGACACCCATTTCCTGGGCAGGTCGGTGCCGGTCAACGGGTGCGGGATGGGTGCTGGGCACCATGGACAGAACGCGGGGGCGCCAGCATGCTGGTGTCATGAACCGTCTCGCAGCGCTGCGAGCAGGACGCTCGCGGCGAATCCGAACGCCGGTGACGGCGTTGTTCTGGCGGATCTGCTTGCTCAACGGCGTGATCTTCACCCTCGGCACGCTGATCTTGGCCTTCTCACCGGCCACGGTGTCGGCCCGGCTGCGCCTGACCGAGGTGCCGGTGCTGGTGATCGGGCTCGCGGTGATCCTGACGGCGAACGCCGTGGCGCTGCGCACGTCGCTGGCTCCGCTCGACGAGCTGGTCGCCTCCATGCGCCGCGTCGATCCGCCCCGGCGCGCGGTCCGCCTCGAGCGCGGCGCGAGCGGGGACTTCCATCAGCTGATCGAGACCTTCAACGCGATGCTCGACCGCTTGGAAGCCGAACGTTCGG
Organism: Nocardia sp. NPDC060220; assembly: GCF_042727815.1. Classification (NCBI taxonomy): domain Bacteria; kingdom Bacillati; phylum Actinomycetota; class Actinomycetes; order Mycobacteriales; family Nocardiaceae; genus Nocardia; species Nocardia sp. NPDC060220. Next base: position 2,114 of record NZ_JBHWZY010000526.1, on the reverse strand, counting down.
TCGCCGGTGGGACCGCGCTGGCCGCCCAGGAGGGTGAGCGGCGGCGCATCGCCCGCGAACTGCACGACGAGATCGGCCAGAGCCTGACCGTGGCGCTGTTGCGGCTCAAACGGGTCGTCGACCGGGCGCCCGCCGACCTGCGCGAGGACGTCGAGCAGGCGCAGGAAACAGTGCGCGGATGTCTGGACGAGGTGCGCGGGATCGCCGCGCGGCTGCGGCCCGACGTGCTCGAGGAACTCGGCCTGCACAGCGCGATCACCGCGCTGTGTCACGAATTCAGCCGCACGGCAGGCATTTCCGTGCGCCGCGAGGTCGACCCGGCGATCAGCCGCCTCGACCCCGACATCGAACTCGTCTGCTACCGGGTCGCTCAGGAGAGCTTGACGAACGTGTTGCGCCACGCCGACGCCGACGCGGTGAGCTTGCTGATCGCACCGCGAGCCGGCACCGTGCTGCTGCGGGTGACCGACAACGGTCGCGGCGGCGCGGTCGAGGACGGGGCGGGCATCCGCGGGATGCGCGAGCGCGCGATGCTGATCGACGCCACGCTGACCATCACATCCCCGGCATCGGGCGGTACCGCGGTCGAACTGATCGTCCCGGTCGCCGCACGCGAAGGAGTGCCCGCATGAGCGCGCCGACCCGGATTCTGCTGGCCGACGACCACGCCCTGGTGCGCAGCGGGTTGCGCATGATCCTGGACAACGAACCGGACCTGCTCGTGGTCGCCGAGGCCGCCAACGGGCTGGACGCGGTCACCGCCCTCGCCGACGACGGCATCGACCTGGTGATCCTCGATATCGCCATGCCGCGGATGACCGGCATCCAGGCCGCCCGCGAGATCACCAGGAACAACCACCCGGTGCGCATCCTGATGCTGTCGATGTACGACAACGAGCAGTATTTCTTCGAGTCGCTGAAGGCGGGCGCTTCCGGCTACGTGCTGAAGTCGGTGGCCGATCGCGACCTCATCGAGGCGTGCAGGGCCACGATGCGCGGTGAGTCGTTCCTCTACCCGGGCGCGGTCACCGCACTCGTGCGCGACTACCTGCAACTCGCCCGGCAGGGCTCCGCGCTGCCGGAAACGATCCTCACCCCGCGCGAAGAGGAGGTGCTCAAGCTGATCGCCGAGGGGTACTCGGCGCGCGAGATCGCCGCCGAGCTGGTGATCAGCGCGAAGACCGTCGACCGGCATCGTGCCAACATCCTGCAGAAACTCGGCCTGCGCGACCGGCTCGACCTGACCAGATACGCCATCCGCGCCGGATTGATCGAGCCGTGAGAACACCGAGGGCCCCCGCAGCGAACGATCGCGCGGGGGCCCGGACACGGGTGGTTATTCTGCGTGCGGGTCGACCGTCACACGCTGCTTGCGACCGACCACCAGTCGCATCACCGGTTCCACGATGCGGGCGCCGATCGGGCCGATGATGGCCATCAGCAACACGTACGTGGTGGCGAGTGCGGCGAACTCGGCGGGCACCGCTCCGGCGGCCACCGCCAGGCCGGCGATGACGATCGAGAACTCACCGCGCGCGACCAACGCGGTACCCGCGCGAGCGCGGCCCAGTTGCGAGGCCCCCGCCCGTTTGGCCGCCCACCACCCCGTGGCGATCTTGGTGACGGTGGTGACCACCGCCAACAGCACCGCCCAGCCCAGCACCGGCGGAATACTCGCCGGATCGGTACTCAAACCGAACAGCACGAAGAACATCGCCGCGAACAGATCACGCAACGGTTCGAGGATCTTGGTGGCGTCGTGCGCGGTCGAATCCGAGATCGCGATACCGAGCAGGAACGCACCGACCGCCGCCGACACCTGCACCGCCGAGGCGATACCCGCCACCAGCAGCGCCGAACCGAGCAGCTTGAGCAGGAAGATCTCCCGATCCTCACTCGCCACGATCGCCGAGACGTACCTGCCGTATCGCAGCGCGACGATGAGCACCAGGGTCACCGCGACCAGCGCGATACCGACCGTGGTCATCCCCGCCACGAATCCGACACCGGCCAGCACGGCGGTGAGCACCGGCAGGTACACCGCCATCGCCAGGTCCTCGAACACCAGGATCGACAGCACCGTCGGCGTCTCCCGGTTACCCAGGCGGCCGAGG
>NZ_JBHWZY010000525.1:0-4942 GCF_042727815.1 Nocardia sp. NPDC060220 | reverse complement strand
GGGCTGCTGTTCCTCGACGGCCTGCTGAACTTTCTGCTCGTGGCGGAGTTCGATGTCCTGATGGGTTACGCGATGACCGGCCTCGTCGTCGCCTACATCCTCGCGACAACCGAACGAGCGCAACGCCGTTGGCTGATCATCGCCGCCTCGGTCCACGTGACGATGTTGACGTCGATAGCCGCCGCGTTGGCCTTCGCGCCCCAGCAGGACAGCGCCGAGTCGGCACCGCTGGATCCCAATCCTTACGCGGACGGCTCCTTCTGGGATCTGGTGCTGTTCCGCCTCGACCACGCGCTGATCTTCCGGCTCGAGACGATCTTCGTGTTCCCGATGTCGATCGCGCTGTTCCTGCTCGGCGCGCGACTGTTCCGGGCGGGCGTCTTCCGGCCCGAGGGCGCGCGCATTCGACGGCGGCTCATGGTGGTCGGGTTCGCGATCGCCGCCCCGCTGGATCTGACGCTCGGCCTCGCGGGCGGCGGCGACTTCATCTTCGTCGCGCGGTATGCGACGGCACCGTTCGTCGCCCTCGGAATCTTGGCCGCGGTCGCCGAGTTCTACCTGCGCAAACCACACCTCGGGTTCGCGGGCACCCGGCTGAGCGAAGTCGGCCGCACCGCGCTCAGCTGCTACATCCTGCAGAATCTGATCGCCGGTTTCCTCTGCTACGGCTGGGGTCTCGGGCTGGCGGCGCGGGTACCGGATTCGGCCAAGGTGCCGTTCACGGTGGCGATCTACCTGGTCGTGGCCGTCGCGATCATCCTCTTCGCGCACCTGTGGTTGCGTCGTTTCGAGCGCGGTCCGGTGGAGTGGCTGTGGAATCGAACCTATCGCGCGCTGGCCGGTTGAGTCAGCGCAGCCGCTCGTCGGGCGGCGGGGCCGCGTCCGGCGCGATGAGCAGGTCGGCGATCAGCGAATCCCGTTGCAGCGGAACTCCGAGACTGCGGGCATTGCCCTCGAACAGCGACAGCACCGACTCGGTCAGAATGCCCTGCACCTGCTCGGTGGTGAGCACCGGCTCCGGGTCCGCACGCCAACTCGCCACCACACCGTCGACGAGGCCGACCATGCCGAACGCCATCGGCCGCCCGCGCGCCGGGTCGATGCCGAAGCGGGCCAGGGTGGCCGCGAAGATGTCGGCGAGCTGTCCACCCACCGCACGGCCCGCGCCGCTGAGACTCGGCGCGCCCTGCGGTGCCGCATCGCCGAGAAAGCGATGCAGATTCGGGTGGCGCTCGATCCAGCCGAGATAGGTGCCGATGGCGCCGCGCACGGCGTCTTTGAGTGCGCCGTCGGACTGCAGCGCGGGTAGCAACTCCGCGAGCAGCAACTCCAGGATCCGCTGCCGCGCGAGTGCGTCGAGTTCGGCCCGGCCACCGACATGGCGGTAGACCACCGGTCGTGGCAGTGCCAGATGCTCGGCGATCAGCTGCACCGAGATCTCGAGACCGTGTTGCTCGATCACCTCGATGGCGGCGTCGATCATCTCCGCGCGACGGCGCTCTTTGTGCCCGTGCCAGCGGGTGGCGCGACCGTCGGCGGCGGTCTGATCGGCGTGCGCGGATGGGGCAGTCACAGTGCTAACGATACCCGTGCCGACGTTGACCGTGACACCACGTTCCACTAACCTTGGTGATACACGCTGTAACACCAAGCGTGGCACGTTCCGCCGAGAGTGAGCCCGCGATGCGCAACGTCACCGCCTCCCCGCGCGATTCCTTCGCCCAGCGCCTGCTGATCGGCTCGCTGCGAAGAACCTACGACCCGGTGGTGGACATCGCCTGGGAGCAACCCCTCGACCCGGCGAAGCTGTTCCTGCCACCGCGCGTCATCTCGCTCTACGGGACCGACCTGTGGGCGACGATGACGTTCGACCAGCAGCGGGAACTCTCGCGCCAGGAACTGGCCAATGTGCTCTCGGTCGGCATCTGGTTCGAGAACCTGCTCAACCGGCTGCTGCTGCGTGAGCTGCTGCGCGGCGATCCCACGTCCGCGACCTCGCACTACACGCTCACCGAGATGGCCGACGAGTGCAGGCACATGATGATGTTCGGCAAACTCATCGAGCGCATCGAGGCCCGCCCCTACTGGCCGCGTCCGGCGGCGCGGCTCGCGATCACCGCGCTACCCGCCGTGCTGCGCGGCCCGATGGTGTGGGTGGCGGCCCTGGTCGGTGAGGAGATCTTCGACGCCCTGCAGCGACGAATGCTCGACGATCCGCAGTTGCAGCCGATCGTCGCGCGCGCCATGCGCATCCACGTCACCGAGGAGGCACGCCACATCGGCTTCGCCAGGGACGCGCTGGCCCGGCGCGTGCCCGCGATGTCGGCGGGCGAGCGGGCCTATATCCGCCTGTGTGTGGCAGTGGCCGGACCGCTGTTCGTGTCACTGATCACCAACCGGCACATCTACATTCGCGCCGGACTCGACGGTCGACAGGCACGTGGTGCGGCACTTCGCAATCCGGTCGCGCGGGAATCCAGGGCGACCGGAGCGGCGGAACTGGTGACGTTCCTGGGTCAGCACGGACTGATCGGATCGGCCGGACGCAGGCGGTGGCGGGCGGTGGGCCTGCTGTGAGCGTCGCTGTCATCGGGACCGAATCCCGGGCGATCGTGCGGCGGCTGCGAGCGGCCGGAATCGCCGAAGTAAGTGTCTACGAACCGGTTTCAGCGGGCGAGGCGTCCCGATCTCCGGTCGGCAGACAGCGCCGGACACCATGGACGGCATCGCGCAGATGGCTGTCTCGCGATGATCGGCCGGTCCCCCGGCGGCTGGTCGATATCAGCGAACTCGTTTTCGACGAGAAGGGGGACCACTGGCTGATCCACTCGGCCGGGAACGAGCCCGCCCAGGCGAAGGTGGTGATTCTGGCCGCCGACACCACCCGGCGCCTCCGGGCCGGCGCCGCATCGGAATCCGCACACCGTCCCGTCGGCGCCCTGCCCGAGACACCGTCCGGCGTCCGACTACCGGTCACGGGACGTGCGGCCCGCACGCTCGACGCGGCATGGTCGCACGCTCCGGTCACCTTTCGCGGGATCGCGACCCATGGCTTCCCGAACCTGTTCTTCGTCGGCAGTACCGAACCCGCCGTCGAGGAACCGCGGGTCGCCCAGTCGGCCCGAGTCGATCTCATCGCCACCTGGGTCCGCGCTCTGCAGCGGCAATCAGGCACCCGGATCGAAGTGCGCGCCAGCACCCAGCACGAATACCACCGTCGGCTCGATCCGACCTCGAGCACGCGTCGCCCGGGCCGCCCGAAACCCCACCATTTCGACATCACCGTCGCCGCCGACCGGCACTCGGATCACGACTACGCCGGGCCTGCCGTCCTGGATCTACCCGGCGCCGAATATCCCGTCATCGCCACCCTCACCGGCCACATCGACCCGATCGACGGCCGCTACCACTGGTACGGCCGCCTCGACCCCGCCGAGTCCACCGCGCTCCCCGAACCGACGCGAGCCTCCGCCCTGCTCGTCGTGCCCGGTCGCGCACCCGCGGCAGCGAACCTCACCGAACGCGACCCGTGGGGCAATCTCCGCGTTACCGGCATCGGCACCCCGCCCTTCGCGCTCGAGGCATAGCCGCGACCCTCCTCCGTCGAGTCAGCCACCGACCTCGACCCGGTGTGCATTGCCGGGCGGTAAACGGCCCCCACTCGGCGTGCGGGCACCGCCGCCCTGCACCGTCGGTATGCTCGGTGACATGCAGGCACGGGCGATGGTGATGGCGTACGCGGTTCTCGCGTGCGTGCTGCCCGCCTTCGTGCTCATCTCCACACCGGGCGGCGAGGCCACCCGCATGCTCGCGTTCGGTGCGGTCGCCGCCGCGATGGTGTGTGCGCTGGTCGCGGTCACCGGTCGCAGTCACCTGCCGGTCCGGGTCGCGAGTGTGGGTCCGCCGCGGTCGGCACAGCGCCGCCTGCGCGGTTCCTTTCTGCGACAGAGCAATCCGGATTCCGCCGGTCGTCCACGTCCACGAGCTCCGGGGATCGATCACCTCTGACAGGTGCCGCGCCATCGGCGCCGCCTGTCGGATCTCGTGATCCCACTCCCCCTTTCGTGCGTTCGCGCACGCTGCACGGACAGGTCGTCCCGTCATGCTCGATTTCGTCTATTTCCCCGTGTCCGCGGTCCTGTGGTGCTGGCACCAGCTCTTCGCCATCCCGCTCGGCGCGGCCAGTGGTCTCGCCTGGCTTCTCGCCGTCGTCGCGCTGGTCGTCACCGTCCGCGCGTTGCTCGTGCGCACCGCGCTCCAGCAAGCCCGCTCCCAGCAAGTTCTGCGTTCGCTGCAACCGCAGATGGACGCCATTCGCCGCACCCACCGCGACGATCCGCGCGCCCAGGCCGAGAAGATCCGGCTGCTCCAGCGCGAGCACAACGTCAGCATGTTCGCCGGGTTCGTACCGCTGATCGCGCAGGGGCTGGTCTTCCTCGGCCTGTTCCACGTGTTGCGCTCGTTCGACCGGACCGGCGCCTACGCGGTCGGCCCGTTCACCTCGACCGACAGCCCGCTATCGGTCGAGGTGAACAACGCCACCGCCAACTACCTGTTCGGCGCGCCCGAGGTCCGTGCGTTCCTCGACGCCAGATTGTTCGGCGCACCGCTGTCGGCGACCCTGTCCGGCGCGGGTGAGGTTGTCGTCGCGGTCGCGGCGCTCGCCATCCCGCTGGTGCTGATCGCCGCTCTCGCCACGCACTTCACGGCCCGGCTCACCCCGGCGGTCGCGGACAACAGCACGGCCGCGATCATGCGCACCTTGTCGCTGTGGGTGTTCCCGGCGGGTGCGCTCATCAGCGGCGCCGTCCTGCCTGTCGTCGTGCTCACCTATTTCGCCACCAACGCGCTGTGGACCTGCGGCCAGCAGTATCTGATCCGGCGCACTCTGGCCGCCGAGGAATCCGTGAAGAAGGCGCTGGTCGCCACGGCGGCCCGAGCC
>NZ_JBHWZY010000524.1:0-4944 GCF_042727815.1 Nocardia sp. NPDC060220 | reverse complement strand
GACTCGCTCAGCGGGGAGCGCTCGCGCAACTGGTGCAGCAGTGCCAGCTCCCCGGCGGCATCGAGGATGGGGTGGTCATCGTGTGGCAAACCACGGAATGCCGCGAGGAGCACGTCCCGGCCGGGCAGCATCGCCTCTCGTGCCGCGTGCCGCATTTCACCGCTCCCCCGCCGAACCGACGACGTCAACGTGCGAAATCTTCATCTGGCACACCTCCGGCTCGGGCACGGCACCCCGGCGGGGGTGCCATCGCGTGCGGACGGAACACGCCGGGTGGACACCGATCGCATCCACCCGGCAACCATTCCGCCACCACTGTCCCCTACAACGGCCCGTCGGCGGAAGCGAATCGGCACCGGACATCCAAATTGTCCGCTTCGCCGCCCCTTGTCCGCCGCGCCCCCAGGGCCTGCTTACTGCACGCGCAGGCTGCCGAAGAGGCCGTCTTTCTCGTCTTCGGGACCCGCCGTGAAGTAGAGGGCGTTCGCGTCGCCCAGGCTTTCGCCGTTGCCGAACATCAGCGCCCACAGGCCCGCGATCTCGACCGGCTTCGCCTCACCGTCGCGCAGATAGTCGACGAAGGTGCCGGTGGTGTCGTCGTAGGCGAGGACCCGGCCGAGGCCACCGAAGTTGCCGATCAGCAGTTTGCCCGACAGCGCGCCGAAGTTCGACGGCGCGATCGCCACACCCCACGGCGCGTTGAGCCTGCCGCCGTCGTCGATGATGCGCACCAGCTTGCCCGCCCCGTCGAACTCGGCGACCTTGCCCTTGTCGGGCTTGCCGTGGGAGTCCTTGTCCTGGTCGGCGTCGAGCGAGGCTTCCTCGGCCTTGTCGAAGGCTTTCGGGTCGTTCTCGTCGGGCTGCGTCACGGCATAGGACACGAACACCCGGCTGCCCAGGGTGGTGATGTTGAACGGCGCGGGATCGCCTGGCTTGGCCTTCTTGCCCTTCTCGGGCGAGGACGCGTCGATCACCTCACCGGTGGCGAACGGGTTGGCGAAACCGGTGGTCGCGACCGGCTGCCAGAACTTGTCGAAGGTGCGAACCTGCGGGTCGGCACCGAAATCGGCGGCCAGCAGCTTGTCACCCGAGGGCGCCAGCGCGATTCCGAAGAAGGCCATGCCCGCAGCGGAACCGTCGAACACCTGGTTCGCGCCGCCGTCGCGGCGCACGATCGCGCCGTCGGGGGCCTGTTCGGTCCAGGCCGAGATCTTGCCCGAGTCGGTGGCGAAGATGAAGCGCGAGGAACCGCCGAGCGGGATCGGCACACCGTCCACATCGACCCACTGGTCGCGCACCGCGAACAGATCCGAGGTGATCGGCGCCGGGTTGAACACGACGCCGGTGACCTTGCCGATGCTCTTGTCGGAGGTATCGGCATCGGCGCCGGGGACGCCGACGAGCTTGAGCTGGTCCTGGGTCAGCTTCTGCAGCTTGGGATCCGAGGACGACTGCACGTCACCGAGGAACTGGAACGACTTGCCGCCCGCGCCGACCCAGAAATGCCCACCCGCGCCCTTCGGCCGATCGGCCAGTCCCCAGGCGTTGACCATGCCGGGCAGCGTGAACTGGGCGTGATAGGAGTCCTTGTCGGCGGCCAGGTTGGTCTGGCCGTAGCGGTTGCCGTCCAGCGCGGCCACATCGTCGCTCGAGGGCTCGGTGTTCGAGCACGCCACGGCGAGCAACACTGCCGCGCCGAGTACCGCACCGCGCACCAGCCCGGACCGCACCCCGCGGGCGCCCCTCACATGTCCGTTCACGTTCTTGTCCTTTCGACCTTCCGCCGGACGGCGTTCAGGCGAGGCTGACCTTATCGTGGCTGATGCGGCGGTGTGCCGTGACCGTCGCAGGAAGCACAGGGCTACGCTGTCGGCCGTGGTCGAACCTTCCCCCAACATCGCCCCGCATCCCGACATCGCCGCCCTGGCACCACTACTCGGCACCTGGCGCGGTCGGGGCAGCGGCGAATACCCGACCATCGAATCCTTCGACTACGTCGAGGAGATCACCTTCGGGCACCTGGGCCGACCGTTCCTCACCTACAAGCAGCGCACCAAGGCCGGCTCCGACGGCAGGCCGCTGCACGCGGAGACCGGCTACCTGCGCAGCCCGGCGCCGGGCCGGGTCGAATTGATACTCGCCCATCCGACCGGAATCACCGAGATCTGCGAGGGCACGATCACCGAAACGGTGGACGGAATTCGTCTGGAATTGAACTCCACGAATATCGGCCTGAGCGAATCAGCAAAGCCGGTTACCGCCGTCGGACGCTCATTCCATGTCACCGGCGACACCATCGAGTACACGCTACGAATGGCGGCGGTCGGCGAATCTTTGCAGCATCACCTAGCGGCAACTCTGCAACGCGGCTGAGTCACGCGCAATTCGGCAAGTTACCCGAGCATGACCTTTGATCAGCGCATTTGCCGGATCGAAACCGATAATTCACCTTTTCATCACGGCCCGGTAGCAGTTGTGTTCGAACACGCCCGCACATAGGGCAACAATTGTGTGTCGCTTGCTGCCGTCGCCTGTTGCCGAAGTAACCGCCGTTCTACGGTGGTGCATCAGCTAATCCTCAGACAATCGAACGACCTGCCCCGCGAACACGTCGAAACCCTGAATGAGGGAGACGAACCATGAGGCGTTCTACTTTGATCTTGACCACGGCGGGGATGATCCTCGGCGGCGCGGCCGCCATCGACGTCCTCGACAGCGCGGCCACCGCCGCACCCGAGCCCGTTGTCAGCTACAACGTGCTGCACGACACAGCGACATCCCACACCGACAGCACATCGCTCGCGGTGGTGCGGGGTCTGCTGGCGACCGAGAACGCCGACTGACCCGACACCATCACGAATTCCGTACGGCCCGCAGGCCCGTTCGGCGGCGCGATCAGTAGCCGGCGGGTAGTGCGGCGAACATATCCCGGGTGACAGCCACGGCGTTGTCGGAACTGCCACCCTTCACCAGCAGTGTCGCGAAGGCGATATCCCCGCGATAGCCGATGAACCACGAGTGCGATCCACCGTCGACCTCGGCCTCGCCGGTCTTGCCGTAGACCTCACCTTGATCCCTGATGCGTTCGGCCGTGCCACCCGTGACCACCATGCGCATCATCGAACGCAGCCCCTCGACCACCTCCGGCGCGATCGCGGGCCGATCGCCGGTGATCTCGGTGGGCCTGCCCGCGATCAGATACGGCACCGGCGCGGCACCATGGGCGACCGTCGCGGCCATCACGGCCATACCGAACGGGCTCACCACCACTCGCCCCTGGCCGATGCCGTCTTCGGCGCGCTGGACGAGCCCCTCGGCCTTCGGCACGGACCCGGACACGGTCGGTAGACCTTCGACCTTGTAGTCCTGGCCCACGCCGAGACGCGCCGCTGCCTCGGTGAGCGCGTCGGGTTCGAGCTTGCTGGCCAGCCTGGCGAAGGTGGTGTTGCACGAGCGTTCGTAGGCAGTGGCCATCGGCACTTCACCGACGGTGAACATGTTGTAGTTGGGGATGGTGCGCTCGCCGATGATGGTGCTGCTCGGACAGGCCAGCACGGTGTCGGGCGTGGCCAGCCCGGAGGCCATCGCCGCCGACGCCGTCACCGTCTTGAAGATCGAGCCCGGCGGGTACTGACCGCTGGTGGCCACCGGCCCGTCGCGGTCGGCGAACTTGTTCTGGGCCACCGCGAGGATCGCACCGGTCGACGGGCGCAACACCACCATCATCGCCTGCTCGGTGCGCAGGTCGACCGCGTGCTGGGCGGAATTCTGCACGAACCGATCGATGCTCAGCGCGAACGACGGCGCGGGCTCGGCCGCTTCCTCGTGCAGCACATCGAGGTCTGCACCGTCGGCATTGCGGGTGACCACGCTCCAGCCCGCCTTGCCGTCGACCTCGGCGATCACCGTCTTGCGGACCTGGGTGAGCAGGTCGGGCGCGAATTTGCGGTCGGTGGGCACCATGTCCCACTCCTGGGTCAGGGTCACGCCGGGCAGGCCGATCAGTTCGCCGCCGATGGTCTCGGCCTCGTACTCGTTGAGCAGGATCACGGTGTGCGCGCCGTCGGTCTTGCGCGCCGCGGTGAGGATGGACTGCGGGGTGTAGGCGACGGGGTCGATACTGCTCAGCGCCGCGGCGAGCGCACCGGCGACGCGGCTGGGGTCGGGGGCGTCGGCCACGGTGAACTTCACCCGCGAGATCTTGCCGGGGACCAGCACATCGCTGCCCGCGGCCTCGTTCACCCTGGCGCGCGGCGCGGGTCGGGTGCGCAACTCCATGCTCTGGGTATCACCCAGTTTGGGGTGGATGTCGGCGGAGCTCCAGCGGACCAGCCAGCGCCCGTCACTGCGACCCATCTGCAATTCGCCGGAATAGGTCCACTGCCGGCCCTTCGGCAGGGTCCACTCGTAGGTGTAGTCGACCGTCGCGGTGTCACCGTTGACGCGCGCGTCGCCGGTGCGGATCGACAGCTTCTCCGCCTGCAACGCCTGCCACGTCGAAGTCAGTGCCGCCGCGGCCTTCTCGGGTGCGGTGGTGAGCGCCGCGGCCGCGGGGAGATCGTGTTCGGCGAACGCCTCGGCGAAGGCGTCGGCGGCGGGCACCGGCCCCTGGGCACCGGAAGAACAGGCCGTCGCCGCGACAGCGAGGGCGGCCACCGCGTACGTGGTGAGCATCCGTGTCCTCATCGGCACCGATGGTAGCGGCGAAAAGCCCTCCGACCTCGGCGCCACGCGCCAAAGTTTCAGTCCAGCAAGACGGTTGCGAAGGTAGCGATCTGACGGAATCCCACCCGGCTGTAGGCGCGGCGGGCGACGCGGTTGTAGTCGTTGACGTAGAGGCTCGCCGTACGGCCCGTTGCCACAACAGCATTGGCGACCGAGGCGGTCCCGGCGGTCCCCACACCCGCACCCCGGAATTCAGGATGCACCCACACGCCTTGGATC
>NZ_JBHWZY010000523.1:0-4961 GCF_042727815.1 Nocardia sp. NPDC060220 | reverse complement strand
CATCCTCCAGGTGTTCACCGAGGCCTACGCCGATGTGGAACGCGAATTCGTCGGCGTCTTCGGGAAACTGTTCCCCGGCGGCGAGGGCAGGCTGGTGCTCACCGACCCGTCGGACATGCTCACCACGGGCATCGAGGTCGAGGCGCGCCCGCCCGGCAAGAAGGTGAAGCGCCTCTCGCTGCTCTCCGGCGGCGAGAAGTCGCTCACCGCGGTCGCGTTGCTGGTCGCCATCTTCCGCGCTCGCCCCTCCCCGTTCTATGTGATGGACGAGGTCGAGGCGGCCCTGGACGACACCAACCTGCGCCGCCTCATCGGCCTGTTCGAGCAGCTGCGTGAGAAGAGCCAGCTGATCGTCATCACCCACCAGAAGCCCACCATGGAGATCGCCGACGCCCTCTACGGCGTGAGCATGCGCGGCGACGGCATCACCCAGGTCATCTCCCAGCGGCTGAACCGAGCCGAGGTCCCCGACCCCGACCCGGTCTCGGCGTCTGCCTGAGGCCGGTGCTCGCGCGGCTGGACGGTCTCAGCCGAACCGGGTCGCCGGAGCCGTGGTGTCGATCCGGTCGATGATCCGCTCAGCGCCGCCGCGGGCGAGCCAATCCCGCAGGGATGTCAGCTCTGGGTGCAGCGCGCGCAAGGCGGGCAGGTCGGCGTGCCAGCCGCCGGTCTCGCGGATCAGGCGCCAGGTGTTGCCGAGTTGGGGGCCGATCGCGTCGGCTTCCTCCTCGGTGACCTCGCGGTAGTGGACGGGCCGGCCGATCGCGGCGCCGATGATGGCGGCCGCGTCGACCGGAGTGATGGCGTCGCCCGCGAGTTCGAGGATGCGCGCGTGCCAGCCCGCGGGGTCGGCGAAGGCCAGGGCGGCGAACGCGGCGATGTCATCGATCGCGATCATCTGGAGCGGGCGATCGGCGGGGAACAGGTGCGGGTGTTCGCCGCCGTCGCGGATACCGTCGACAGGGGAGCCTTGCAGCAGGTAGTTCTCCATGAACCGCACCGGGCGCAACACGGTGTAGCGCAGACCGGACGAAGCCAGCGCCTCTTCGATCCGGCGTTTGCCCTGCTGACCCCATGATTTCGCGTCGCCCATGGTCGCGACGCCGGTGAACACGATCTGTTCGACACCGGCGGCGCGGGCCGCGTCGATCAGGGCGATACCGCGGCGGGCCTCGGTGTCCTCACCCCAGCCCTTGACGCGGTAATCGGCTGGGGGAACGAGAAATACGGCTCGGATTCCGGTCACCGCCACTCGCAGGGAGGCCGCGTCGTCGAAGTCGCCGACCGTCAGTTCGGCGCCGGCATCGGCCAGTGCGCGGGCGGCGGGGGAGCCGGGGTCGCGCACCAACGCGCGAACCGGGCGGCCTTCGGTGAGCAATCGGTGGGCGGTCGCGCCACCCTGCTTGCCTGTCGCGCCGGTGATCAGAACGGGAAGTGCTGACGTCATTGCGGAGGAGCTCCGTTTCGTGATCGATCGTGTGCCTACAATCGGGTCGGTCGACCCGTATTCCGGACGGTACGGGTGGTCACACCCGGTTGGCCAGGTCCGGTGCAGGGAAGGCGTAACGAAATGACGGTCGAGCACGGCGTGGAACCGGCGATCCGATCCGACGCGCGCCGCAATCGCGCGCTGATCCTGGCTGCCGCACAGCGTGCGCTCGCCGAACGCGGCGCCACCGTCTCGCTGGCCGAGGTGGCCCGCCGCGCCGGTGTCGGCGCGGGCACCGTCCACCGGCATTTCCCCACGAAAACCGATCTGCTGGAAGCGGTTATGCAACAGCGCGTCGACCGGCTGGCGGCGCTGGCCGCCGACCACCTCACCGATCCGGATCCGGGCGCGGCCTTCTTCGCCCTGTGCAGCCACGTCATCGTGACCACACCAGGCAACAAGGACCTCTGTGACCTGGTGCAATCCGACGACGGCTGGCCTCGTGCCCTGCTACGCGGGGCGGGCAACCGCTTCCATCGCGCACTGGGCGCGCTGCTGGCCTCGGCGCAACGTCAGGGCGCGGTCCGGCGCGACGTGGTCGTCACCGATGTGCTGGACATCTTCACCGGATGCGTTGCGATCCAACGACATCGACGCGCAGCGGACCCGCTCGCCCCGGCCGTCGCGCTCATCCTCGACGCCCTGCGCGCCCATCCGTCAGCCGTAACGGAACGCCCGGCGGCCGACCGTAACGAAACGGCGGAAGGTAACGAAACCTCGGCACCCTGCGTCGTCTGCGGCTCGCCCGTCCGCCGACCGGCCACCGGCCGACCGGCCCGCTACTGCTCCCCGGCCTGCCGCCAGAAGGCCCACCGCCTCCGCAACGGGTCGCGAGCCCTTACAGCAGGTCGCTGACGTCGTCGGGGACGTCTACGGCGTATTTGCGCAGGATGTCCATGGAGATGACCTCCAGCGCGTTCTCATGGGTCGCGGCCAGCACCACGGGTGCGGCCACGCCGTCCTCGTGGGCGTGCAACCAGCGGACCGCCACCACGCACCAGCGGTCGCCCGGTTGCAGCCCGGGGAAGTTGTTCTCTGGGCGTGGGGTACTGAGGTCGTTGCCGATGGAGGCCTGATGCTCCAGGAATTCCGCCGTCACGACGGTGCACACGGTGTGGCTGCCGAGATCCTCCGGACCGGTGCTGCAGCAGCCGTCCCGGTAGAAGCCCGTGAGAGGATCGGTGCCGCACTCTTCCAGCGGCCCCCCAAGCACGTTTCGATCGGTCACTCCGCCGATCCTATGGGGCAACCGCCAGAAGTTCCGCAGGACAACGAATCTGTAGTATTTCCGCCACGCCGCGACGCGCCCGGCTACGGCTCGCCGACCTGCCGCGCAGACGCCGCCGACGTGCGGCAACTCCCCGCCCGAATAGACTCGCCGGGTGAGTTCGCAAGCGTGGATCCTGATCGCCGCGATCGCCGCCGTCCTGTTGGTGGCGCTCGTCGCGGGTTTCGTCCTGTACAAGCGACGCCAGATTTCGCTGGCCCCGCCCGAGCCGGACAAGGAGTTGACGGACCGCTCCGGTGGTTACACCGCGTCCGGTGGATTCAGCTTCAGCCAGGGCGGCTCGACGGCGACCGTGCCGAAACCCGAACCCGTCCCTGAACGCACCGATACCGATGGTCAACCGCACGTCGGCGACGACGCCGCGATCCCGCGCGACGCCCCGCGCCGCGGGATCACCGATGTTCCGCTGCCCGAGGGCGATGTCGCCGTCGACGACAGCGTGGTCGTCCCCGACGACGCGTCCGCCCTCGACACGGTCGCACCGGCCGAGCCCGGCACCGAGACCGCGCCCGCGGACACGGCCCCCGCGAAGACCGCGCCGTCCGACCCGGTTGTTACCGAAGTCGAGCCCGCGGATACGTCCTCGATCGAGGCTCCCGCCGCACCGACCACCGAGCCCGCACCGGCCCCGGCCGAGACCACCCCGGCCGAAGTCGGCGCCGCCACCACCGCGATCGACGAGATCGACCCCACCACCGGCCGCCTCGTCCGGCTGCGCGGTCGCCTGGCCCGTTCCCAGAACGCGGTCGGCAAGAGCCTGCTCGGCCTGCTCGGCGGCGGCGACCTCGACGAGGACTCCTGGGAAGAGATCGAAGACACCCTGGTGCTGGCCGATATCGGCACCGCGAGCACCGCCAAGATCGTCGAACGCCTGCGCGAGGAGATGGCCTCGCGCAGCGTGCGCACTCCCGAACAGGCTCGTGCCGCCCTGCGCGACGTGCTCATCGAGGCGCTGCGTCCCGAGCTCGACCGTTCCATCCACGCCCTTCCGCACGGCGACAAGCCCGCGATCCTGCTCGTCGTCGGCGTCAACGGCACCGGCAAGACCACCACCACCGGCAAACTGGCCCGCGTGCTCGTCGCCGACGGCCGCCGGGTACTGCTCGGCGCCGCCGACACCTTCCGCGCCGCCGCCGCCGATCAGCTGCAGACCTGGGGTGAACGGGTGGGCGCCGAGACCGTACGCGGTAAAGAAGCCGCCGACCCGGCCGCCGTCGCCTTCGACGCGGTCACCGCGGGCATCGACCGCGGCGTCGACGCGGTCCTCGTCGACACCGCGGGCCGCCTGCACACCAAGACCGGCCTGATGGACGAGCTGGGCAAGGTGAAGCGGGTCGTGGAGAAGAAGGGCGAGGTCGACGAGGTGCTGTTGGTCCTCGACGCGACCGTCGGCCAGAACGGCCTGATGCAGGCCCGGGTGTTCGCCGACGTCGTCGACATCACCGGCGTGGTGCTCACCAAGCTCGACGGCACCGCCAAGGGCGGCATCGTGTTCCAGGTGCAGCACGAGCTCGGTGTGCCGGTGAAACTCGTCGGCCTCGGCGAGGGCGCCGACGACCTGGCGCCGTTCGAGCCGGGCGCGTTCGTCGACGCGCTGCTCGGGGGTACCGCGTAACGGTCCCGCCGATGCCCGTCCGATCCAGCGATCGGGCGGGCATCGCTGTTTTCCTACGCTGACATCACTGTTTCCGGACATCGGTGGTGTGGGGAATCGCCGCGCGAACTCGCGGCGAATCGCACATCCGTACCAACCTCACCGTGAGCTGACAGGCTCGTGCCAACCACGCGAAACGTGGATGCAACACAACAGCGCTATCCGTTCACTCAGGTGAAACACCACAGCTCAACGGATGAAACACCGAGTGGCGACCCTTCTGTACAGGTCCTTTTGCCGTCATCGGCAGGGCCCGAGATGAGGAGGAACACAAGGTGGCATTTCCACTGATCGGCGCACCGGACGCCGGTGACACCGCCTGGATGCTGGCGTCAGCGGCCCTCGTGCTGTTGATGACGCCGGGTCTGGCGTTCTTCTACGGCGGTATGGTCCGTGGCAAGAACGTGCTGAACATGATCATGATGAGCGTCTCCGCGATGGGCCTGATCACCATCCTGTGGTGTCTATACGGCTTCTCGATGGCGTTCGGCGAGGACAAGGGCAAGCTGGTCGGTGACCCGCTCCAGTAC
>NZ_JBHWZY010000522.1:0-4973 GCF_042727815.1 Nocardia sp. NPDC060220 | reverse complement strand
GTGTCCTGCAGGGCGAATGCCTGCCCGCGCTGGTCGTCGTCGATGTCGATCTGCATGCTCGCGTCGCCGGTGAGCTTGATCGTCTGCCCGGCGAGGCCGAGCCCGAACGCGCCTGCCAGCAGCAGCCGGTGCGCGTTGTCGACCGCGGACCCGGTGGCCAGCGCGATGGGCGTCACGAGCGTGAGTTGCACGATCACCGCCGTCGAGAGCCCCACCAGTACCGTGCGCGGCCTGCCGAGGCGCGGAATCAGGATCGGCGCGCCGATCGCGGCCAGCAGCATGCCCGCCGCCGCGAAGCCGATCGCGACCCCGAAGCCGACCAGCCCGCCGCTCATCTCGGTGCCGTCGGCGGGCTGACGCAGCACCAGCACCATGATCAGCGTGTTCATCCCGAAGACGACGCGATGCGCGCCGATTCCGATCATCGCCGTGGTCACCTGGGCCGAACGCCACACGGCCCGCGCGCCGGTGCGCAGACCGGTCGCGATGGCGTGCACGGTGCTCTCGGTCCCCGCCGAGCCGCGGTCGGGACCGAGCACATGCGGGCGGAACCCCAAGACCAGCACCGCACCGACCAGCGAGCCGATCCCGCTCAACGCCACCGCGACCGCCGAGGCCGCGTCACCCGCGCCGATCAGCGCGATCACCGCCACCGACGCCGCGGCGCCGATCCCGGCACATACCGAGGCCACCGTCGCCAGTACCGAATTCATCGGCACCAGCCAGCGCTGTTCGAGCACGCGCGGCAGCGCCGCCGACACACCGGCCAGAACGAACCTGCTGATGCCCACCGTCGCCAGCGCCAGCACCAGCAGTGGCGTCTCCCCCACGCCCACGAACAGCCCGATCGCGGCCACGCCGATCAGCACCGCCCGCGCCACACTCGCCACCAGCAGCACATTGCGCCGATCCCATCGATCCAGCAGCGCGCCCGCATACGGCCCGAGCACCGAATAGGGCAGCAGCAGCACCGCGAAACCGGCGGCGATGGCCAGCGGATCGGTCTCGCGTTCCGGGTTGAACAGGATCGCGCCCGACAGGGCGGCCTGGAACATCCCGTCACCGAACTGCGCGGCCAGCCGCAACAGGGCCAGACGTGGCACCCGCGGGTTCCGGCGGACCACCTCGCGGGTGTCGCGAAGCAGATGTCTCATCGAGATCGGCTGCTCATCCGCCGTATTCGAGCCGTCAGGGGGATGAGTCGACACGTCATGACCATAGTGGTGCCAGAATTGAAGGGTGACGCCCACATCGACGACACCGCCGCGGATCGAACTACACCGCGGTGGCGACCGGATGAAGACGCGGATCCCGTGGCTCGACTCCAAGCATTCGTTCTCCTTCGGCGAGCACTACGACCCCGACAACACCCATCACGGGCTGCTGCTGGTGAACAACGAGGACGTGGTGCTGCCCGGCGAGGGCTTCGACACCCATCCGCATCGGGACATGGAAATCGTCACCTGGGTGCTCGGCGGCAGCCTCGTGCATCAGGATTCGCTCGGCCACAACGGCGTCATCTATCCGGGTCTGGCCCAGCGGATGAGCGCGGGCACCGGCATCCAGCACTCGGAGAAGAACGATTCGTGGCGCCTCGACGGCAAGACCCACGACGAGCCGGTGCACTTCGTGCAGATGTGGGTGGTTCCGGATGAGCCGGGCGTCGACCCCGGCTACCAGCAGCTCGAGATCGACGACGAACTCGCGCGCGGCGATCTGGTGACGGTCGCGTCGGGCCTACCCCGCTATCGCGACCGCACGGCCATCGCGATCAATTCCTCACATGCCGCCATGCACGTTGCCAGGATGACGGCCGACAGTCCCGGCGTCACCCTCCCCGATGCTCCCTACCTGCATGTCTTCGTCGCACGCGGTGAGGTCGACGTCGAGGGCCTCGGCACCCTGTCCCAGGGCGACGCGATTCGGCTGACTCGCTCCGGTGGTCAGTTGATCCGTCCGCACGGCGACGCCGAGGTGCTCGTCTGGGAGATGCACGCGCGCCTCGGCGGCGGGTAGCTCAGGCTGAACCCGGCTGCCGGGTCAAGGTCGCCGACTTGGCATTTGTCCTGGTAGCGGCGACGATCTGCGCGAACTCGGGTCGGAAGTCGCCGTCTGGCGCCTGCATCCAGGTGCGATATCCGCTGCGCTCGTCGGCCGGCGAGGGCAGCACCACCTCGCTACCGGGCAGGGCGACCGAGGCGCAAACCCGGAACAGCTCGGCGAACAGCACGGTGTCGAGGTAGGAGTTGTCTACCGGGCCGGTGAGGAAGGTCCAGCGACCGGAGCGTGGGTGGGCGATGATCGGCCCGCAGCGCAGGCCCCGCGTGACGAGCAGCCCGCGGACCCGTTCGCCCAGCGTCGACGGCATCACCACCGCGCCGACCGAGCCGATCTCGAGCACGATCCGCCCCAGCGCCGCGTCGACGACGCCGTAGAGGCCATGGTGCTTGCGGTATTGGCGACAGCGCGCCAAAGCGTCCTGGGTGGCCGAGTATTCCTCGGCCGCCGTATACCCGCCCTTGTCCTCATCGGTGTGCAACGTGCTCATCACGACCTCGTCTCTGTCGACGGTGGTTCGATGTAGCTGTGAGTTCGCTCGATCGGGGCGAAACTCGGTGGGTGGTGGAGCATCACGACCGGGTGGCGCGGGAAACTTTTTCATAACGGCAGGACGTGAGAGAAAAAGACCGTTCCAGACAGCCTATAGCCGCACAACCATGCTGACAATAGTCAGTAGCTGGCGTGTCGATCGGCGTACGATATTCGCCCATGGCTCCCGTTTCGCCGACCGTCGCGCGGTGGGAACTCGTCCTGCGTCTGCGCGAACTCCGCGAGCAGCGCGGATTCGATTCGGCCGGGTTCGCCCGTCGCGTCGGGTTCACGCCCGCGAACTGGTCCCATGTCGAGAAGGGCAGGCGGGTGCTCACCCGCACCACCATCGAGCCGGTCCTCGATGTTCTCGATGTGACACCCGACGAACGCCGCGAACTGCTCGCCCTGCTCGAGGCGAGTAAACAGCGTGGCTGGTGGACGACGGCCTCCTCGGCGCTGATCGGTCCCGAGTTGCAGCGGCTGTACGGGATGGAGGCGGGCGCGCAGAGTATCCGCAGCTACGACAGCATGATCGTGCCCGGTCTGCTGCAGACCGAGGCGTACGCGCGGGCGCTGATCAGTGCCGATGTGATGATCCGCCCGGTTCAGGTTGACCAATTAGTCTCGATACGACTACGCCGCCAGCAGCGGCTGCGCGGGCCCGATCCGCTGGAACTCACCGCGGTGCTCGGCGAGGCGACCTTGCGTCAGCAGACCGGCGGTGGCGAGGTGCTGCGCGGGCAGTTGCGGCACCTGGTCGCGCTGGTGCGCGAACTCGACACCGTCGACGTGCGCGTCATCCCGTTCAGCGCGCCCGAGGGGGCCGTGCTCGGCGGTTCCAGCTTCCATCTGCTCGACTTCGCAAGCGATCAGCTACCTACCTTCGCCTGGGCTGAGAGCGCGGTGTTCGGCGGCCATGTCGACGACGCCGAACAGGTCCGCGATCTCGGCTTCGCCTACGTACGCGCCCGCGAGCAATCCCTTTCCCGCACCGAATCTCTCGCCCTGATCAGGGAGTATGCAAGCGTGTAAGATTCTGGGTATGTCCACCACCGCTCGCCGCCGCCCGGCCGAACACGGCTGGTTCACCTCGTCACGCTCGAATAACGGCAACCAGTGTGTCGAGGTTCGTTTCGACGGAGACGCTGTCCAGATACGAGACAGCAAATTTCGCCGCAACCCGATGAACGCCGGCTTGGTCGAGCCCGTCATCACCGTCGACGCCCCCCTGTGGACAGCCTTCCTCCACTGCCTTCTCACCGCCCGCCCGCACCCGGACCTGGTAGCCCACACCTCCTCCGACGGCTCGACCACGCTCCGCCACGAAGCCGTCCTGCTGCACTTCACCCCCGAAGAGTGGAATGCCTTCACCGCCGGCGTCCGAGACGACGAGTTCGCCTGCGCGTAAGACCACGTCGCCGGCCATCGGTATTTCGGCATACTGGGGGGCGTGACTTCTGATCTGAGCGCTCCCTCCGGTATTGATCTGTCCTTCCGCGATCAGGATGTGCGGGTGCAGGACGATCTGTTCGCGCATGTCAACGGGCAGTGGTTGGCCGGGTACGAGATCCCGGCCGACCGCGCCGTCGACGGTGCGTTTCGCACGCTCTACGACCAGGCCGAGCTAGATGTGCAGGCGATCATCACCGATAGCGCGGCCGGTGCGGCCGACGATGCCGATGCCCGCAAGATCGGGGATCTGTTCTCGAGCTTCATGGCCACCGATGTGGTCGCGGCGGCCGGGTTCACGCCTGTCGCCGAGGAGCTGCGCGCGATCGCCGAGGTCGGCGATCCGAGCGCGTTCGCCGCGCTGCTCGGGCGCTTGCAGCGCACGGGGGTCCGTGGCGCGCTCGCCTACTACGTGGACACCGACGACAAGAACTCCACCCGCTACCTCGTGCACGCGACCCAGTCGGGCATCGGGCTGCCCGACGAGTCCTACTACCGCGCCGACGAGTTCGCGGACATCCGCGACGCGTACCTCGCGCACATCACCAAGACGTTCACCATCGCCGCCGCGGACGCGTCGCTGGCGGGCCTGCTCCCCGCCGACCCGGCCGACGCCGCCCGTCGCGTGTTCGATCTGGAACGCACACTCGCCGCGGGTCATTGGGATGTCGTGCGGCGTCGCGACGCCGAGAAGAGCTACAACCTCACCACTTTCGCCGACCTGGTCGCCGAGAACCCGGAATTCGACTGGGCCGCTTGGGTAGACGGTGTCGCCACCGGACTCGACCGTGACGGCAAAGACCTGTTCGCCGAGCTCGTCGTGCGCCAGCCCGGCTACCTGCGCGCCTTCGCCACCGCCTGGGCCGAGGTGCCGCAAGCGGATTGGCAAGCGTGGGCGGCGTGGCAGGTGCTGCACGCGCGCTCAGGGTTCC
>NZ_JBHWZY010000521.1:0-4988 GCF_042727815.1 Nocardia sp. NPDC060220 | reverse complement strand
GCAGCGAACACGTCGACGACTGTCCCGCCTCCCTGGCCGAATACCAGCGGACCATCGACGCACTGACCGCGGAAATCGACGCCCTCACCGCCCGCAGAGACGCCCTCACCGATCGCCTCCGCGAGGCCGCACACCGCCACAGCACCACCCGACGGCTTCCGTGGCCGACGGCCGTCTCCGTTCTGCAGCCCTCCGAGGCGGCGACCCAGCAGGCCGAGCGAACACACGACATCCCCACCGAACAAGAGGAATCCCGATGACCCTGAGTTCTGCGATCGCCGGCACCGTCGCGGTGACCGATGAGACATTCGACCACGACGTGCTCGCCCACCCCGGCCTCGTTCTCGTGGACGTCTGGGCCACGTGGTGCCCTTCGTGCAAAATGATCGCCCCCGTGCTGGCCGACGTTGCCCGCGAACGTGCGGCCACACTCGCCGTTCGCACGCTCAATGCCGATGAGAACCCACTCACGGCCCGCACCTACCAGGTCATGGCCGCTCCGACGCTGCTGCTCTTCCGCGATGGCCAACTCCTGCGCACCCTCGTCGGCGCCCGCTCCAAGGCCCGGCTCCTCGCCGAGTTGGACGACGCAGTGCGTCACTGATCCCGAAACCTCCGCCCCACACGAACACCCATCGATCGCTGTCGGTGGGCTGTGCCACGATCTCGTGCGTGACCGAACCCTCCCATCTCCTCGCCGAGCATCGACTGGAACTGACGCTCGATTACGGCCAGTTCATCCTGCACGGAGGGGAGGGTGAGGAGGACGTAGAGCTCGCGCTGCTCGACGCCGCGCATGCGGACAGGCCGTCGGCAGGCGACGGACACACCGTGGTGGTGCTCAGCCCGCACCAGAACAACTTCGACATGCCGATGCACTTACAGGTGTGGGATCGGCGACCGGCCGACGAGGGCGAGTGGCAGCAGGTCAGCGAAGCCCGGCTACACATCGGCGAGCACGGCCTGACCATCAGTTCACCCGTCGACGGCTGGGCCGACGCACCCGTGCCGCCCGGCGACTACCTTGCCGAGATCGCCGGAACGGGTTTCGCGAACTACGGCTGGCCTGGCGACATCACCCCCGGCGACCACTGGCGAATCCGGCTCTGGCCCGACGACGGCACCGCTCCTCGACCCGCCCGGCAGTGGGACATGCCCGGCTACGGCATTCCCGCCAACAGCGCCGCACCGCCGACCGAGCCTGCCCCGAATCTGCCCGAGCCCGAATCGGACCGGCAGCGAGAGCTCCGCACCGAGGCCCGCGCCAGAGACCGCGAGGAATGGGGCGGCGACCCGATACCAGCCTTCGCCGGCAGCTATCACGGACGCGAACTCGCGGGCTACGACCGTGCGTTGGCCGAGTCGATAGCCGCCATGAGCGCCACGCGATTGCGTCGACTGGCCGAGTACTGCGCACAGCGCGCCTACGACCTCGCCGGTCTCAGCGATCATGTCTGGGTGCGCCCCGTGTTGGACGCGCTCGCATCCGGCGCACCGCTGCCCGAACCCTTCCACGACAACGACGCCGCGTTCGCGCGACTGGACAAAGACCAGTACGGACCCGACGAGGCGAGCTTCCAGAGCATCGTCGTGCGGGAAGTGGCGCAGGCCCCCAGCCCGACGCCGAACCCGTACGACCGCGGCAACATCAGTCGCCCTCATTTCGCCCTCAACACGGTTTTCCATGCGCGGCATACCGATCCGTTGCAGGGCGCGCTCTCCGCGATCACCGAAGCCGCGATCACCTTCGGCCCAGACGTCGAGAGCCTGTTCACCGGCATCCGCGGCGAGTTCGATCTACCTCCGCGGTCGTGAGCGCCGGGCCCGCTGTCATCGATACCACTGCGCGACTGGTCGATCCGGCGAACCTGCCACGGTGGCGCCACCCTCGGACGTACGATCCGAGCGTGGCCGAATCCCATGGTTCCACCCCTCTGCGTGTGCTGGTCTACAGCAACGATGCCGATACCCGCCAACAGGTGATCCTCGCGCTGGGCCGTAAGCCGCGCGCCGACCTACCGGAGCTCGAATTCTTCGAGGTCGCTACCGCGCCGGTGGTCATCGAGCAGATGGATGCCGGCGGGATCGATCTGGCGATCCTCGACGGTGAATCCGCCCCGACGGGTGGACTCGGTATCGCCAAACAGCTCAAAGACGAGATCGATCAGTGCCCGCCGGTGGTCGTGCTCACCGGCCGACCCGATGACGCCTGGTTGGCCAACTGGTCGCGCGCCGAGGCCGCCGTCTCCCACCCGATCGACGCCATGCAGCTCACCAACGCGGTCGCGGGCATCCTGCTCGCCCGCTGAACAGGACCATCCGGGCATCGTCCCGACCTGTCGGATAGTCCGCTTCGCACCTTTCTATCTATCACCACTGGTAACGCCAGTGGTTCGCTGCCGCATGCCCGGAGCCGATTACCCCCGTATCGCTCATGAATCGCGGTACCGATATCGATCAAACCCCACCCCGGAAACGTGCGGCGGACCCCCGAAACGGCGGTAGTCTGTGCTCTAGCTCACACGAGCACGGGCTCTTGTATAACGCTCCGCCATCGCTGCACAGCCTTGCGCGAGCCCCGGTTCGGCGGACAACGTTGTCGGCCCCGTCTCGCCGAAAGCTGCCGTCCGCGGCCGGGCCACACGGCTCGGCCTGCTCCAGCGAGGAGGGGAAGTGCAGTCGTGAACATCGAGGTGCCCGCACTCGTACTCGGCGCCATCGCCGCGGCGTTCGCGGTGTTCTCCGTCATCATGGCGTCGCTGATCGGCCCGAAACGCTACAACCGGGCCAAACTCGAACCCTATGAATGCGGCATCGAGCCGACCCCGCACGCCATCGCCGGCGGTCCGGGAAACGCAGCGGGACAGCGCTTTCCGGTGAAGTACTACCTCACGGCGATGCTGTTCATCATCTTCGACATCGAGATCGTGTTCCTGTACCCGTGGGCCGTGCATTTCGACACGCTCGGGCTGTTCGGTCTCGCCGCGATGGCGCTGTTCATCGTCAACGTGTCTGTCGCCTACGCCTACGAGTGGCGTCGCGGCGGCCTCAGCTGGGAATGAGTGGGAAATAATGGGTCTCGAAGAGAAACTGCCCAGCGGGTTCCTGCTGAGCACGGTCGAGGATTTCGCCGGCTACCTGCGTAAGGGCTCCGTCTGGCCCGCCACGTTCGGGTTGGCGTGCTGCGCGATCGAGATGATGGCCACCGGCGCCGGACGATTCGACATCGCCCGCTTCGGTATGGAAGCGTTCCGCGCCTCCCCGCGCCAGGCCGACCTGATGATCGTGGCTGGCCGGGTGAGCCAGAAGATGGCGCCGGTGCTGCGCCAGGTCTACGACCAGATGACCGAACCGAAATGGGTGCTGGCCATGGGGGTCTGCGCGTCGTCGGGCGGCATGTTCAACAACTACGCCATCGTGCAGGGCGTCGACCACATCGTCCCGGTCGACATCTACCTGCCCGGCTGCCCGCCCCGCCCGGAGATGCTGCTCAACGCGATTCTGGCGCTGCACGCGAAAATCGCCGAGATGCCGATGGGCGTCAATCGCGAGGAAGCGATCCGGGCCGCCGAGCAGGCCGCACTGGCCAGCACGCCGACCATCCGGATGGAGGGCCTGCTGCGATGACATTCGACTCCCCCGACAACACCGACAACCCTGCGGGACACCCGGTTCCGGAGGAATCGCCCGCGCAGGCGCAACCCAAACCGCCACAGGACGAGGTGATCGGCACCCGGCGCGGCATGTTCGGCGTCAGCGGCACCGGTGACACTTCCGGCTACGGCGGCCTGGTCACCCCCGTCGCCCTGCCCGCGGGCACACCTCCCCCGTACGGCAGCTGGTTCGACGCCTTCGTCGGCACCTTGCGCGCCGCACTCGTGGGCCGGGTCATCGCCTTCGATACCGTGATCGAGAGGATCGTGGTCTTCCGCGACGAACTCACCCTGCACGTGAAGCGCGAACACCTCGTCGCGGTCGCGAGCGCGTTGCGCGATGACAGCACACTGCGATTCGAACTGTGCCTGGGTGTCAACGGCGTGCACTACCCCGACGACGACGGCCGCGAACTGCACGCGGTCTATCACCTGAAATCGATCACACACGGACGCCGTGTGCGGCTGGAAGTGTCCGCGCCCGATGCCGATCCGCACATTCCGTCGCTGTTCTCGGTCTATCCGACGACCGACTGGCACGAACGCGAAACCTACGACTTCTTCGGCATCCTCTTCGACGGTCACCCCTCCCTGACCCGCATCACCATGCCCGACGACTGGCGCGGGCATCCGCAGCGCAAGGACTACCCGCTCGGCGGGATCCCGGTGGAGTACAAGGGCGCGCGCATACCACCGCCCGACGAGCGGAGGACCTACAGCTGATGACCGACACCGACTTCCGCCGCGACGAACCACCGGTAGTGACCGTCGCAGGCCAGGACTGGGACCAGGTCAGCGAAGTGATCGACGGCGGCGCCGAAGAACGCATCGTGGTGAACATGGGCCCGCAGCATCCGTCCACGCACGGGGTGCTGCGCCTGATCCTCGAAATCGAAGGTGAAACCGTCACCGAGGCCCGCTGCGGCATCGGCTACCTGCACACCGGCATCGAGAAGAACCTGGAATTCCGCAACTGGACCCAGGGCGTCACCTTCGTCACCCGGATGGACTACCTGTCCCCGTTCTTCAACGAAACCGCCTACTGCCTCGGCGTGGAGAAACTCCTCGACATCACCGACCAGATCCCCGAACGCGCCACCGTGGTGCGCGTGCTGCTGATGGAGCTCAACCGCATCTCCTCGCATCTGGTCGCCCTCGCGACCGGCGGCATGGAACTGGGCGCGCTCACCCCGATGCTGTTCGGTTTCCGTGAACGCGAACTCATCCTCGACGTCTTCGAGAACATCACCGGCTTGCGGATGAACCATGCCTACATCCGTCCCGGCGGCTTGGCGCAGGATCTGCCCGCCGACGGCGTCACCAAGGTCAGGGAAC
>NZ_JBHWZY010000520.1:0-4994 GCF_042727815.1 Nocardia sp. NPDC060220 | reverse complement strand
GCAGGTGATCGACGGCTGCGCGGCGCTCGACCGGCCGATCGCGGACGACGAACTCACCGACGTCCTCACCGTCTTCGCCGACTACGCCGACGCGAAAGCAACCTGGTTCCTCGGTCATTCGCGGGCCGTGGCCGACTTGGCCGCCGCCGCGGCCCGCGAGTACGGCCTGCCCGCCGACCAGGCGGTGACCGTGCGGCGGGCAGCCCTGGTGTGTCGCCTCGGCACCATCGGCGTCTCGACGGGCATCTGGAACAAACTGGGTCCGCTGACCGCCTCCGAACGCGAACGGGTGCGGATGGTTCCGTATCTGACCGAGCGAGTGCTGGCGCGCAGCCCGCACCTGGCCGCGCTCGGCGGACCGGCTTCGATGGTGTACGAACGGCTGGACGGGTCCGGCTATCCGCGCGGGCTCACCGGCTCGATGCTGCCGCCCACCGCGCGAATTCTGGCCGCCGCCCAGATGTTTCGCGCACTCGGCGAGCAGCGACCGCACCGACCCGCCATCGAGCCGGACGAGCGAGCCAGGATCCTGCGCGCCGAGGTGACAGCGGGGCGACTCGACGGCGACGCCGTTGCCGCCGTACTGGCCGCGGCCCAGGGCCGAAGACCACGCAAGCGCGCGCAGATCGCCGGGCTCACCGCCCGCGAGCTCGACGTCCTCGCCCTGCTGGTGCGCGGCCGGTCGACCCGAGAGATCGCCCAGGCCCTCGGCATCAGCCCACGCACGGCGGGCAGCCACGTCGAGCACATCTACACAAAAATCGGTGTCCACAGCCGTGGTTCGGCCGCGGTGTTCGCGATGCGCCACGGCCTACTGCCCGACGAGGATCAATCGGCAAAGATCGGGTGATCACCCGATGTTCGACATCGGCGCAGGTCGCAGACTTTTCCCATGACTACTTCGACCCACACCCCGCAGACGACCTCCTCGGTCGCCGACCTTTTTCTCGCCGCGCTGATCCGGCGCGACTTCGCCGCGATGGCGTCCTACCTCGCTCCCGAGGTCACGCTGCGCGGTCTGATCCCACCCGGCCCGTTCACCGCGGTGGGTCCCGATCCGGCGATCGCGCGCTTCCGCGGCTGGTTCGGCGGTCCCGACGACTTCGCCGTCGTCGAGTCCGGCCGCGAACACATCGGCGACAAGCTCGCGATGCACTGGCTGGTCCGCATGCGCCCGGCCAACGGTACGACTCGTGTCGCCGACCAGCGCGTTTTCCTGACCACCACCGATAACGCGATCACCACCATCGACCTGCTGTGCTCGGGTTGGCAGCCCACCGATTGACCTCCGGCCACGGGCAGAACCGCGCCGACGAACGACCCCGAGCCGGCGCAGGTGCTATCCGGACTCCTGCGCCAGCTCGTCGATCCATCGTTCCAGCCGGGCACCTTCGGTGACCATCAGTTGCGGGTCACGGAAGGTGTTGGTCAGCAACGAGATCCCCTGGTACGCGGCCACGAAGGCAACGGCGAGCTCGGCGGCGTCCGCGCGACCGAGGGCGGCGAACTGTTCGCGTGCCCACTCCACGAGCAGCCCGATCACGCGTGCGGGCTGCCCCCCGAAGGCGTCTTCGCGCTTGTCGAGTTCGGCGGCGAGTGAACCGGTCGGACAGCCGAAACGCGCCGCCATCTCACGTTGTTCGACCCAGCTGCGCACCATGGCCTTCAGCTTCTCGGCGGGTCCCGGCAGTTCGGCGAGTTCGGTGACGACGCCGGACAGCACCTGCGCGTGCAACTCGATGACCGCGGCAATGAACTGGTCCTTGGTCTTGAAGTAGTAGTAGACGTTGCCGACCGGGACGTCGGCCTCGCGCGCGATATCGGCGATCGTCGTCTTCTCGATGCCCTGCTCGTAGAACACGCGCATCGCCGCTTGCACCAGGCGTTCCCGCTTCCCGATCTTCGGGCTGAGCTGCGCGTCCGATTTAGTCATACAACTAACTATAGACAGAGCGCGGCCGGTGGGATACATTCGTGTCCAGCAAGTCAGTCAGCTAACTAACTAAGGATTCAGATGATCGTCGTCACCGGAGCAACCGGCAATATCGGCAGCACCCTGGTCGGACTACTCGTCGACGCTAGAGCACAGGTCAGGGCGGTATCCCGCGGCACACGCCCCGTCGACCTGCCGACAGGTGTCGAGCACACGGTCGCCGACCTGGGCGATCTCGACAGCCTCTCCCCCGCGCTACAGGGCGCCGACGCGCTGTTCCTGCTGATCACCGGCGAGCAACTGATGACCGGCCCCGAGCCGGCCCTGCTGCTGAAAACCGCCGCGGACGCCGGCATCCGCCGGGTCGTCTTCGTCTCCTCGCAGGGCGCGGTCACCCGCCCACAGTCCGACGGCTACGCACGAACCATCGCGTTCGAACAGGCCCTCGCCGAATCCGGCCTGGAGTGGACGGCCCTGCGCCCCGGCGCGTTCTTCTCCAACACCTTCGCGTGGATCGAACCGGTGCGCACCCAGCGGGTCATCCCCGCACCGTTCGGAGATATCGGCCTGCCGGCAGTAGACCCCGCCGACATCGCCGCCGTCGCCGCCGTGGCACTGCGTGAAGACGGCCACCACGGCCGCGCCTACACCCTCACCGGACCCGCCGTGATCACCCCTCGCGACCAAGCCGCGGCGGTGGCCGAAGCAATCGACGCCCCGATCACCTTCCTCGAACTCACCGTGGACGAGGCCAAGCAGAACATGCTGCGCTTCATGCCTGAGCCGGTCGCCGACCACACCCTCACCATCCTCGGCATGCCCACAGCGGAAGAACTGCAGGTCAGCCCTGATATCGAGGAGGTACTCGGTCGACCGGCCACCACCTACGCGCAGTGGGTGAGGCGCCATCGGGCGACGTACGCCTGACCGGACCGCGGGGACCTCGTCAGCCGATATCGACCGGGTCGATCTGCACGCGCAAGGGCGCGTCGGAGCGGTGCGAACTGCGGACGGCTTGGGCCGCGGTGAGGGCGCGTGCCAAGGGAGCGCCGTCCGAGCGGGCCACCCGCAGCAGCATCCGTTCGACCTCGGCGGGAGAATCGCCGCCGGAGAACGGTTTACGGGCCGTCGGCGGCAGCGGTACCGGGCCGAGGATCTCGGTACCGTCGGGAAGCGTGGTGGCGTCGAGCAATTCCGCGATCGAGGCGGTGGTGCCGTCGATGGCGGCGAGCCGGACCGCAGGCGGAAAGCCGACCTCCGCGCGAGCCTCCAGTTCGGCGGCGGCATGGTTGACAGGATCCCACCGGACCAGCGCCTGGACGGTGGCGAGGGACGGCTCGGCCATGACGATGACCTGGCCACGGGGGCGGACCAGGGCGGCCGCACCCATCCACCGGCGCAGGGTGTCCTCGCTCGCGCGCAGGTCGGCGCGACCGAGCAGCGCCCAGCCGTCGAGCAACAGCGCGACGCCGTAGCCACCGCGAACGAGGGGTTCCGCACCGACGGTGGCGACGACCACCTGGGCGCCGGGTTCGACCGTGTCGAGCACTTCCCCACCGCCCGAAGCACGAATCGGGACGCCCGAGAACGCACGCCCGAGCTCTTCGGCGGTGCGGGCCGCGCCGATCACCGTGGCCCGCAGCGCTCGCGCACCGCAGGCCTGGCAGCGGAACGCGGCTTCGGTGATGCCGCACCACTTGCACTGTGGACTCGCCGCTTCACCATTGCCCGAATGCGGTAGCGCCAACGGCCCGTTGCAGTGCCGGCAGCGCGCGGGGGTACGACATTTCGCACAGGCCAACGACGGAACATAACCTCGCCGCGGCACCTGGACCAGCACCGCCACGTTCTCCTTGATCGCGGAGCGCGCGGCCGCGAACGCGACGCCGGGCATTCGCACCGAGCGGGCCAGCGCGTCGCGCTCCAGGGCGTAGTCACTGTCGCCCGGCGCACTGATCCTGGGCGTCACC
Organism: Nocardia sp. NPDC060220; assembly: GCF_042727815.1. Lineage (NCBI taxonomy): Bacteria > Bacillati > Actinomycetota > Actinomycetes > Mycobacteriales > Nocardiaceae > Nocardia > Nocardia sp. NPDC060220. The sequence continues at coordinate 1,091 of NZ_JBHWZY010000520.1, read as the reverse complement.
TCACGCAGCACCTGACGTTCGGCGAGAAGGTCATGGGCCCAACCGGTTTCGACCACCGCCTGGATCTCCGCGGTCCGCGCGAAACCGGCCGCGACGAACGCGGCCCCCGTCTCGTGCGCCCGGAGCATCGCCACTTCGCGAGCATGCGGATACGGCGAACGGGGTTCGGCGTAGGTGTCGTCACCGTCGTCCCAGAGGGCGATCAGCCCGAGATCGCTCGCGGGCGCGAAAACCGCCGCCCGAGTCCCCACCACGATCCGCGCCTGCCCCCGCAACACCGCCAGCCACCGCCGATATCGCGCCGCGGGGCCCAGCCCCGCCGACAGTCCGACTGCCGAATCACCCACCAGTGCAACACATTCGGCGAGTAATCGATCGAGGTCGCGCTGATCGGGCACCATCAACACCGCACTGCGACCAGCGGCCACCACCGTCGCCGCCAACTCCGCCAGCCGGGCCGCCCAGTCCTCCCCCGGCAACGCCTGCCACGCCGCCCGCACACCCTTGCCCTGTGCCAGCGCGCCGACGAACCCCATGCCGTGCGCATACCGGCCCCAGGCCGACGCGTCGACCTCGCTGCGCGCTTCCGCCGCGGCGCTCGACGTCTGCTCGACCTGGACCTTCGCTGCCTTGTCGCCCGCCGCCCCGCCGAATTCCGCGACCGAATCGCCGACGCCGCCCGAACCCGCCGCCGAGCCGGCCGCACCGGTGGAGCCGTCCACACCGGTGGCACTGTCCGCGTCAGTCGAGCGCGAAAGATGCTCACCATCAACAGCTTCCGGTGCCGAGTCGGCCACGGCGCCAGCATCTTGCTCATCGGCGAGGGCCGGGTCTTCCGGCGACGACGTCGGATCGTCGGCGATATCGACAACTCCAGCCGCCGAACGCGTCGACTTCTTCACGGCATCGGACTTCTTCGCACCGCCGGTTTCGGTACGGGCGTGGCGCGGAGGGATGGCAAGACGCAGGACATCAGCGCGAGTTCCCGCGTAGCGGGCGGCGACGGCGGTGGCCAGGCGCAGAATTTCCGGGGTGAGGACGCGTTCGGCGGAGACCACTCGTTCGAGCGGCATCATCTTGCCGTTGTGATC
>NZ_JBHWZY010000519.1:0-5021 GCF_042727815.1 Nocardia sp. NPDC060220 | reverse complement strand
CGATCAGACCGAGGAGGGCGAGAAGGGCATGGCGATCATCGGCATCGCCACGATCGTGCTGATCCTGGTGCTGCTGCTGATCATCTTCCGCAGCCCGGTCATCGCCTTGCTGCCGGTGATCACCATCGGCGCGATCTCGAGCACGGTCAGCGGCCTGATCGCCATGGCGGCCAAGGCATTCGACCTCGATATCGACACCTCGATCAGCGCCATCCTGCTGGTCGTACTGTTCGGCGTCGGCACCGACTACATCCTGTTCCTGATGTTCCGCTACCGGGAACGGCTGCGAGCGGGCGACGATCCCAAGACCGCGATGATCAACGCGGTGGCCCGCGTCGGTGAGGCCATCACCTCGGCGGCAGCCGCCGTGATCATCGCGTTCATGGCGCTGACCCTGTCGAGCCTCGGCATGTTCCGGGCGATGGGTCCCGCGCTGGCGATCGCCGTCGCGGTGGCGCTGCTGGCCGGTCTCACGCTGGTACCCGCGATCGTCTCCCTGCTGGGCACCAAGGTGTTCTGGCCCTCGAAGGCGTGGCAGGTCGAACCGAGAGGCGCGCGGTTCGGCGCGATCGGCGCGGCGATGGGCAGGCGGCCGGGCGTATTCGCTGTCGCCTCCGGCGGAGTGCTGGTGGCGCTCGGGGTGTTCGCGGTCGGCTTCAACCCGACCTTCGATCTGAGCTCGGGTTCCACCTCCGACGCCTCCGAGTCGGTGGTCTTCACCACCGAGCTGCTCAAGGGAATGCCGGCGGGCGCCACCCAGCCCTCCGACGTGTTGCTGCACTCGCCCGGCGGACCGCTGAGCGAGGACCAGCTCACGACCTACCGAACGGCGTTGACCCAGGTCGAAGGCGTCGGGCAGGTCGGGCAGGCGCAATTGTCACCGGACCGCACGATCGCCGACTTCCAGGTGACGCTCGCCGACGCACCGGAATCCGATGCGGCGCTCGACACGGTGGCCGGTCCGCTGCGTACGGTCGCGCATCAAGCGGCGCCCGCGGGGGCCACGGCGGCGGTCGGCGGCATGACCGCGGTGTTCGTGGACTTCAAGGACGCCATGAACCACGACTACGCGATCGTTTTCCCGGTGGCCGCGATCCTGATCATGCTCGTGCTGGCGCTGCTGCTGCGCAGTCTCGTCGCACCGTGGTACCTGATGGCCTCGGTGTTCCTCGGCTTCGCCGCGACCTTGGGTGCCACGGTGCTGGTGTTCCAGCAGATCCAGGGCGAGAACGGCCTGATCTTCACGCTGCCGGTGATCATGTACCTGTTCGTCGTCGCGCTGGGCACCGACTACAACATCCTGATGGTCGCCCGGCTGCGCGAGGAAGCCCGCGAGGGACACACGCCACGCGAAGCGGCGGCGCTGGCCGTGCGGCACACCGGGCCGACCGTCGCGGCGGCCGGACTGATCCTGGCGGGCACCTTCGCCTCGATGATGCTGGCGGGCAACAGCACCCTGTCGCAGATGGGCTTTGCCATCTCGGTGGGCATCGCGATCGCCGCGTTCGTGATGGCGCTGTTCTTCACCCCCGCGGTGACCGCGCTGCTCGGGCGGCGCGCGTGGTGGCCCGGCCACGGTGGTGACAGCGACGCGGACGCGAAGTCCCGCTGGGCAGAGCACTCCTACGCCGAGAGCTACTACACCCCGCCGACGGAGCACAGCCGCTGGTAACGGCCACACCGACGCAGGCTCGCTCCCCCACGGGGGCGGGCCTGCTCGTCTATCGTTGGGCGGGTGGCCAAGCCTGCGGCGCCTGCGGTCGAACTACCGGTGGGTGAGCACACCGTGCGGGTCAGCAATCCCGACCGGGTGTATTTTCCCGAACTCGGCGTGACCAAGCTCGACCTCGCGCAGTACTACCTGAGCGTCGGGGACGGGATCGTCAACGCCCTGCGGGATCGGCCCTGCATGCTGCACCGATTCCCCAAGGGACTGCCGGGCGGAAAGGTGCACCAGAAGCGGGTGCCTGCGGGTGCGCCGGACTGGATACCGACCGTGCGCGTGTATTTTCCGCGCTACGGCAGGCATGCCGACGAGCTCTGCGTGCACGAGCTCGCCGAGGTGATCTGGGCTGTGCAGATGTCCACCGTGGAGTTCCACCCCTGGAATTCGCGGGCCTCCGATACCGAGTCGCCCGACGAATGGCGCATCGACCTCGATCCGATGCCCGACTGCCCGTGGTCGCGGGTGCAGCGGGTGGCCGGGGTGGTGCACGAGGTGCTCGACGAGCTCGGCGCGGTCGGCTGGCCGAAGACCTCCGGTGGGTCCGGACTGCACGTGTACGTGCGGATCGCGCCGGAGTACGGGTTTCAGGAGGTTCGCCGGGCCGCGCTCGCGTTCGCGCAGGAGATCGAACGGCGTGCGCCCGAGGATGTCACCACGGCCTGGTGGCGCAAGGACCGCGATCCCGCGCAGCTGTTCGTCGACTACAACCAGAACGCGCGCGACCACACCATCGCCGCCGCCTACTCCGTGCGTGGCGTGCCGGAGGCCACCGTGTCGACGCCGGTTCGCTGGACCGAGATCGACGACATCGTGCCCCGTGACTTCACCATCCAGACCGTGCCTGCCCGCTATGCCGAACTCGGCGACCTACAGGCCGACATGGACAACGCCGTCTTCGACATCGCGCCCCTGCTGGAACTGGCCGACCGGCACGGCGTCGAGGAACTCGTCGACCTCGACGAACAGTGAGCAGTCCCGGACCACTTCGCGAGACCGGGAGGGTGCGGAGGCGCCGTCGACAGCGACGAGGAAGAATCAGGGTCCGGTACCGCGTGCGGTGCCCAGGACAGCGCTCGAGCCGCAGTGCGGCACCGGCAGCCGATCGACCCAGGAGGTCTCTGTGCAGGAATCCGCGACCACGATCGCGATCGCCCCGGATCAGCCGGCGCCGCGCTTGCTCGAGAAAGCGGTCGTCGGAGCGGGCGCTCGGGTGGGTGAGGTGGCGGAGGCCGACGCACTGATCTGGACCGGCAAACCCAGCGATTTTCCGGCGACCCTGCCGTCGTCGGTGCGCTGGGCGCAGTTGCCCGCCGCGGGGATCGAGGACTTCTTCGACGCGGGCGTGTTCACCGCGCATCCGGACGTGGTGTTCACCTCCGCGGCAGGGGCATTCTCGCACAGTGTCGCCGAACACGCGCTGATGCTGTTGCTGGCCGGGGTGCGGTACCTGCCCGAACAGTTGCGGGCGACGTCGTGGCAGCAGCGGGAGTTCTTCCCGCACGTCGGATCGCTGCGCGGCAAGACCGTGACGATCGTCGGTGCCGGCGGGATCGGTCGCGCGCTGATCCCGATGCTGGCGCCGCTGGGCGCCCATGTGATCGCGGTAAACCGGTCGGGACGTCCGGTGACCGGCACCGGCATTCCCGCCGATGTCGAGACGGTGCCGACCGATCAGCTCGCGCGGGTGTGGTCGCACACCGATCATGTGGTGGTCGCGGCACCCGCGACGGCGCAGACGCGCCACCTCATCGGCGCCGACGAACTGTCCAGGCTCAAGCCGTCGTCGTGGGTGATCAATGTGGCCCGTGGCAGCCTGATCGACACCGACGCGCTGGTGGACGCGCTGACCGGCGGGGTGATCGGCGGCGCCGGACTCGACGTCACCGACCCGGAACCGCTGCCCGGCGGGCACCCGCTGTGGACATTGCCGAACGCGATCATCACCCCGCACGATTCGAACCCACCGCAGTTGCGGTTGGCGGCGTTCGCCGATCATGTCGGCGCGAATGTGGCACGGTTCGTCGCGGGCGAGCCGTTGGACGCGATCATCGACACTGCGCGCGGTTACTGAGAGGTCCGGCCGCTGACCCGGACTGCGATCGTAAAAACGTCGGCCGACCTCAGCGTCCGCCGGAACAGTCAGCTGAGGTACTCAGAGCGGGAAAAGATTCCGTTCGGAGATATGAGGCTCGATCGGCACGCCGGAATCGGACAACGCGGGTTAGGCTGTCCCCGTCCTGGTTCGGTAAGGATGGGATCGGCAATGGGATGGACCTTCACCGCTGACGAATTCGCGCACGTCTGGCGGGAATCGGGTCAGGATCGCATGCCGTTTCCGTTGCGCGTGCTCGAGTCGCCGCACACCGAGAACGACGCGGCGCGGCTACGCGCGGGACTCGACGACCGACTACGCGGGGGTGACCCCGACCTCGCCGCCTGTCTGCGGATCATCGCCGAACCACACGCCAGGATCGTGCTGGTCGGCGGCGCCCATACCCCAGGCAGCGAAATCCGGCTGCTGGCCTGCGCGGTCTACGACCATGCGGTGCTGGTAAGGCAGGAACCGAGTACCCGGCCCGATTACGGTGGCAGCGTGCGTGTTTCGATCGGGCACACCGCGGGGATCGGCGCGCGCGTCACCGCCTGCCTGCCCGATACCCCACCCGGACGCGAACCCGCGCGCGAGGCCGCGACCGAGGCGGTGCGCGACGAGGAAACTGTGCTCGCGACCCATCCCGCCGTGCCCCGCATCCAGCGACTATTACGCAGGCCGCACACCGCCGAGGGCCACATCCGCATCGAAACCGGGCTCGACCGTCCGGTGCCGAACCCACCGGTGCACTACAGCTGGATCGACGTGGCCAACGACGGCCGCTACCTGCTGCGAGCGGGCGAAACCGTGCACGTGGTGCCCGCGTCCACTGGGCAACTGGCCGCGCAATTGCAGCGCAGATTGGTGCCGGCGCACAGTTCGCACAGCAGAAGGTCCGGCTAACCTGGACTCCACCGCATCATCTGGAGGGGAGACGCGATGACGATCGAGAGCAGCAGAGCCGAGATCTCCCGGTTCCGCAGCGCCGCCGTGGCGGGGACACTGACATTCGACCCCGATGCCGCGCGCCGATGCGCCGACCTCTACGAACAGCAGGCCGAGCATCTCGCCCAGCTGCGTCAGGGGCTCGAGAACGCTGCCGAGGCAGCGGGATTCGGCGGCTTCGTCTCCGCCCAGCAGTTGCAGGCGGGCTTCGCGCACAAGGCACGCGACGCCGCCGAACTGCTCGATCGCTACATCGAC
>NZ_JBHWZY010000518.1:0-5026 GCF_042727815.1 Nocardia sp. NPDC060220 | reverse complement strand
CCATGTACGTGCGTAAGCAGGGCCCGGGCACCGTCACCGCCGGTGACATCGTTCCGCCTGCCGGCGTCATCGTGCACAACCCGGACATGCACATCGCCACCCTGAACGACAAGGGCAAGCTCGAGATCGAGCTCGTCGTCGAGCGGGGCCGCGGTTACGTGCCCGCCGTGCAGAACAAGGCGACCGGCGCGGAAATCGGCCGGATCCCGGTGGATTCGATCTACTCCCCGGTGCTCAAGGTGACCTACAAGGTCGAGGCCACCCGTGTCGAGCAGCGCACCGACTTCGACCGTCTCATCCTCGACGTGGAGACCAAGAACTCCATCACGGCTCGGGACGCGCTGGCTTCGGCCGGTAAGACCCTGGTCGAGCTCTTCGGCCTGGCCCGTGAGCTCAACGTCGAAGCCGAGGGCATCGAGATCGGCCCCAGCCCGGCCGAGGCAGATCACATCGCCTCGTTCGGTCTGCCGATCGAGGACCTGGACCTCACCGTCCGGTCCTACAACTGCCTCAAGCGCGAGGGTGTGCATACGGTGGGCGAGCTCGTTGCCCGCACCGAGTCGGACCTGCTCGACATCCGCAACTTCGGCCAGAAGTCCATCGACGAGGTGAAGGTCAAGCTGCACACGCTGGGCCTCTCGCTCAAGGACAGCCCGGCGTCGTTCGACCCGTCCTCCGTGGTGGGTTACGACGCGAGCACCGGAACGTGGAGCGACAGCGGCACGTTCAGTGATACCGACGGCGGCGAGCAGGACTACGCCGAAACCGAACAGCTTTAATACGCCCAGGAGAAACCCACAATGCCCAAGCCCAAGAAGGGCCGCCGGTTCGGCGGCTCGGCGTCGCACCAGAAGGCGATCTTCGCCAACCTGGCCACGGCGCTTTTCGAGCACGGTCGGATCACGACCACCGAGGCCAAGGCCAAGGCGGTGCGTCCCTACGCCGAGAAGATCATCACCAAGGCGAAGGGCGGCAGCCTTGCCGACCGTCGTGAGGTCATGAAGGACATCCGCAACAAGGACGTCGTGCACGTCCTGTTCGCGGACATCGGCCCCTCGTTCGAGGGTCGCGAGGGTGGCTACACCCGTATCACCAAGGCGCTGCCGCGCAAGGGTGACAACGCGCCGATGGCCATCATCGAACTCGTCCGCGAGAAGACCGTGACCAACGAGGCCGATCGGGCCCGTCGCGTCGCCGCTTCGCAGAAGACCGAAGAGGCCCCGGCCGCTGAGGTCGAGGAGACCGTCGCCGACGAGACCGTGGCTGACGCCCCGGCCGCCGACGAGGCCACCGAGGACAAGAAGGACGCCTGATTCTCAGGAGTTCTGCCGAGCCCGTCACCCTTCGTGGGTGGCGGGCTCGGGTCTTTTCCGCGTGCGAATTCAGGAGGATGGCATGACTCGGGTGCGGCTCGGGATCAGTTATGACGGCACCGATTTCACCGGCTGGGCACGGCAGCCGGGGTTGCGCACCGTGCAGGGCGTGCTGGAGGAGTCGCTGTCGAAGGTGTTGCGTGAGCCGCTGCAGCTGACGGTCGCCGGCCGCACGGACGCGGGTGTGCACGCCGAGGGACAGGTCGCGCACTTCGACACCGAGTCCGAATTCGACGCCGACAAGTTGCTGTACCGGATGGCCAAGTTCCTGCCCAAGGACGTGCGGATCACCGAAATCCGTACCGCTGTGCCCGAGTTCGACGCCCGCTTCTCCGCGATGCGCCGCCACTACGCCTACCGGCTCACCACCGCCCCCTACGGCGCCCAGCCGTTGCAGGCGCGCGGGGTGGTGCCGTGCAAGCCCGGCGTAGAACTCGAGGCCATGCGCGCCGCTTCACGAAACCTGTTGGGCCTGCACAACTTCGCCGCCTTCTGCCGACGTCGCGAGGGCGCGACCACCATCCGCGAACTCCAGCGCTTCGACTGGGAACGTGACGGCGACCTGCTCACCGCCTACGTGAGCGCCGATGCCTTCTGCTGGTCGATGGTCCGCAGCCTCGTCGGCGCCGTCCTCGCGGTCGGCGAGGGCCGCCGCGCCCCCGAATGGACTACGTCCCTGCTCGCCGAGACGGCACGTTCCAGTTCGGTGACGGTAGCTCCCGCCCACGGTTTGAGCCTCATCGCCGTCGACTATCCGGCCGACGCCGACCTCGCCGCGCGTAATGCCCAAACCCGGGAATCCAGAACTGTGCCGGTGCCAGAGGGCGGTTGCTGCGGCGATTAATAGCCGTATCCGTTCACCGAATTCTGTGACACCTGAACTGTCGAGTGGCGATCCGATATTTGTTCGAGAATTTCCCTAGTCGAAGAAAGTAAGGAAATTTTCTTGTCTCGGCCGCCGAGTTGTGGTGGCGGCGCTCACGTTATCGGTGTGGTAATCGGGGGCGATGCTAGATTTCCCAGACGATGGATACTTCCTCGGTCACCGCATTCGACGAGTGGCAGCGATCATGGCGGAGACACGAATGGCGTCAGCTGAATTCGGGGCGAGCGTGCGCCCTGTCGCGGTGGAATAGCGACGTCGGGCGATGACGTCGTTCGAAGGATTTCCCGAGATCTGCTCGACCGCGGAGATCGCGCCGCCGGATGCTTTCGCGCACTGGGAACAGCTGGTCGCCGGCGCGATCACCGAGGTGTCGATCGCGCCCACTGTGTCACGCGCGTTCGAGGGGCGGATCAGGTCGGCCGATTTCGGGGACATCTCTGTAGGCACTGTGGTGGCCGAGGGTCACGAATTGCGCCGCACGCGCAGGCATATCGCCAGGGCCGACGATTTCCATGTCATCGGTAGCGTGGTGCTCGCCGGCCACGCCCAGGTGGAGCACGCGGGCAACCGCGTCGAGCTGGCACCGGGCGCGATGATCTTCTACGACACCGCACAGCCGATTCGGTGGCGCTCGGAGGGCCTGATCGAGGATCTCACGGTCCGGGTGCCCCGGCAGCAGGTCGTCGACTACCTGGGTATCCGTGCTGATCTGCTGCCTGCCGGGATGGTGATCGGGGAAGGGGGCGTCGGGTTGATGCTGGCCAGATTCTTCCGCCAGGTCGCCCAGCTGCACAGCACCGATCCGGCGTCGGCGGCGGTGCTCGCGGGCAGCGGTATCGACCTCCTCGGTGCGGCGGCCACCATCGCGGCGGGCGAGCGGCCCGGCCGGGCGCAGATCGCGGCGGTGAACGGGCAGCAGGTGCTGGACTATCTGCGCGCCCATTTCACCGACCCCGGACTGACGATCGAACGGATCGCGGACGGCTGCCGGGTGTCGCGGCGCACGCTCTATCGGGTGGTCGCGGAATTCGAGGGCGGGCTCGGGGCGGTCCTGCGCGGAATGCGGTTGGAGCGGGCGCGGGTGTTGCTCGTGGCGAGCGACTTTCGTTCGATCGCCGCGGTGGCGACCGCATCGGGATTCGCCACCGAGCGACAGTTCTATCGTGCGTTCCACGCGGCGACGGGTATGACGCCGGGTGAATACCGAGTAGTAGCTCGTTCCGGCGCCGATATCGGCTGACGATTGCCGTCAAGCCGGGTTAGGTGATGTGCCTCACATGGATGTTTCATATTGAAAGACCCGGGTCGGTTATCCGCTGGAATCGGCGGTGCTAGACGCATTTCCGATGTCGGCAAACCATCCCATTCGGAAACAGCTGATGGAAATTGGACGGTTGATCTGGCAGGCTCGGCCACGGGCGAGCCCGACGATTGTGCGACGCCAACTGTTTGCTGTTCGACTCGGATAGGAAGCGAGGTGGTTGGCATGGAGATCGCGCAGACCCGCGCCGGAGCACGCGAATCGTTTGCCGAATGGGAGTCGCTGCTGTCGGAGAGTTACGTCCCGCTGATGGCGGATCCGAGCGGTGACGGCACCTTCCACGGCCGCATCGAGCGCAGCAGTCACCCCGGCTTCGATCTGTCGACGGTTCGCGCGAGCGGCCAGCGCATCCGCCGCACCCCGCGCGGAATCGCGAAGACCGACGGTGAATTCCTCCTGGTTTCCATCCTGACCGAAGGTTCCGGACTGCTGCACCAAGACGATCGGGTCGCCTTGGTTCGCCCCGGCGACATGGTCTTCTACGACACCTCGCGCCCATACCACTGGGAGCTGGAGGGTCCGTGGGCGCAAGTCGTGGTGCAGACGCCACTCGAGGTCCTGCGTCAGCAGCTCGGCCCGGGTGGATCCCCGTTGCCGACCGCGGTGACGGTCACCGCCGACAGCGCGGGCGGAGCGGTCGCCGGCTTCTTTCGCGATCTGGCCCGCATCCAGCAGAGCGCTCCCGGCCATGCGACTGTCCTGGCCGACAACGGGGTCAAACTGCTCGCCTCCGCGGTCCGGCTGGCCTCGGGGGAGATCCCGTCGGGTCAGCCCGCGCAGGCGCTGTCCCGCGAACAGGTGCTGTCCTTCATGCGGACCCGGTGCGCCGACCCGGGCCTGACCATCGACGACATCGCCCGTGCCTGTCTGGTGTCGCGTCGAACGCTGTACCGGCTCTTCGGTGATGTGGAAGACGGACTCAGCGCCGTGCTGCGGCGTATGCGGGTGGAATGCGCGCGCACCCTGCTCACCCGCGACCCCGGCCGCGCGACCGCGACGGTCGCGCTCGCGTCCGGCTTCGCCTCGGAGCGACACTTCTTCCGGGCCTTCCGGCTGGAGACGGGGATGACTCCCGGCGAATTCCGCATGCTCGCGTCGAGCGCGCTGTCTATCTGATACCGCTGTTCTCACGCGATATTCGGTAGACCTTCGGCGAAACTCATCGCAATCGGCGGATTGGCACAGACCGTCAGTCGGCTGGCACGGGATGACAGTTTGTGTGGCGCCATTCTGCGAGAGAGTGAATTGAACACTCTTCACTGGTTGAGCGACAAGGGGGCACGATGAGTCGGGTACGCGTGGCAGCGGTGCAAGCCGAGCCGAAGTGGTTGAATCTGTCTGCCGGAGTCGAACAGACAATCGAATACATCGCGTCGGCCGAACGCGGCGGCGCGCAAGTGATTGCTTTTCCGGAGACATTCCTGCCCGGATTCCCGTGGTGGATGT
>NZ_JBHWZY010000517.1:0-5032 GCF_042727815.1 Nocardia sp. NPDC060220 | reverse complement strand
CGTATCTGAGCTTCATGCCGTCGAACTGCTACGAGCGTGCTCCCCTGATCAATCCCGGTCTGGAGCCGGAGATCACGGACTCCGACCGCGAACTCGATTCGCTGATACCGGATTCCGATCGCCGGGGCTACGACATGTACGAGATCCTGCTCCGGATCTTCGACGACGGGGAGTTCCACGAGATCGGCGACGGCGCCGCCCGCAATCTGATCACCGGATTCGCCCGGGTCGACGGGCGCAGCGTCGGTGTAGTCGCCAATCAGCCGCTGGTGGCCAGCGGCGCGATCGACGCGCGCGGGTCGGACAAAGCCGCGCACTTCATCCGCCTGTGCGACGCGTTCGACATTCCGCTGGTGTTCGTCGTCGACACCCCGGGCGTGCTGCCGGGCGTGGAGGAGGAGAAGATCGGCGTCATCAAACGCGGCGGGCGCTTCTTCTACGCGGTCGTCGAGGCCACCGTTCCGATCGTCACCGTCGTGGTCCGCAAGGCCTACGGCGGCGGCTACGCGGTGATGGGGTGCAAGCAGCTCGGCGGCGACATCAACCTGGCGTGGCCGACGGCCCGGATCGCCGTGATGGGCGCCGAAGCCGCCGTGGGCCTGACCCAGCGCAAACAGCTGGCCGCCGTCCCCGAGGCAGACCGACCGGCCGTGCGTCAGCAGATGGTCGACTTCTACAACGCCGCCGTCGCCACCCCGTGGATAGCCGCCGAACGCGGCTATATCGACGCGGTCATCGAACCGTCCACTACCCGGCTGGAAATCCGCAAAGCGCTGCGCCTGCTCGGCGACAAACACATCGAGCAGGCACCGCGCAAACACCGCCTGATGCCGTTGTAGAGCCGCGTCACCGCGCGGTGGCCAGCACGCACGCTTCCACATAGCCGGCGACGAGTGGACGGTTGTCGTCACGTCGCCAGGCCAGGGCGAGTTCGCAGGGGCTCACGCCGGTGACCGGCCTGGTCACCACGCCGTTGTGGGCGACCAGCGCGGCGTTGCCGGTGGCGAGCAGGACGATGCCGTCGAGGTTCACGAGTGCCTCGTAGGTCTCTTCGGTGCTCGACACCTCGGCGCCGATGATCGCCGGTCGCCCGGCGCGTTCGTCGACGGCGAGCCAATAGTCGCGCAGGGGGCCCGCCGAGCGGGGCAACGCGAGGAAGGGCTCGTCGAGCAGGTCGGCGAACTCGATCCGGTCGCGCGCGGCGAGGTGGTGCGACTGCGGAAGGGCCACCAGCCGGGGTTCGGTCGCGACCACCAGCCAGCGATAGCGGTCGCTGTCGAGCAGCGGCAGCCAGACGAAGGCCACGTCGCTGGCGCCGTCGGCCAGGCCGGCGGTCGGGTCGTCCCAACCGACCAGTCGCAGCACCGGTTTCGCGTGCGGAAACGCGGTGCTGAATCGGGAGCGCACGGCCGGCAGGATGCCTCGACCTGGACTGGTGCTGATGCCGATGGCCAGCGCGGCCTCCTCGGTGGCTTTCGCCGACTCCACCGCGGCCTCGGCGGTTTCCCAGGTCGCGAGGAGGCGCAGCGCGTGCGGCAGCAGCGCCGCGCCGACCGGGGTGAGGGTGACCGAGCGGGAATCACGCACGAACAGTGCCGCACCGAGGTGACTTTCGAGTCGGCGGATCTGTTTGCTGAGTGCGGGCTGCGAGATGTACAGCACCTCCGCGGCGGCGGTGAAGCTCAGGCGGTCGGCCACCGCGACGAAGTACCGCAGGTCGCGTCCGTGGACATCCATAACTCCTGGTTATCACAAAGGATCTTGGACTTCCATCTCGTCCGGGCGGAAGTATTGCTCACGAAACATCAACGAACACAGGAGAACCTGATGAGCATTCCGAAGATCTGGCTGGTCACCGGCGCGAGCAGCGGGTTCGGCCGTGCCATCGCACAGGACGCCGTCGACGCGGGCGATATCGTGATCGCCGTCGCTCGCCGCACCGCCGCCCTCGACGATCTGGTCGCCGCGCATCCCGATCAGCTCGAGACGATCGCGCTCGACGTCACCGATACCGCTCGCATCGACGAGGTCGTCGCCGATGTCGTCGCCCGCCACGGCCGCATCGATGTGCTGGTCAACAATGCCGGTCGCACCCATGTCGGCGCGGTCGAGGAAACCACCGAGGCCGAATTGCGCGGACTGTTCGACCTGCACCTGTTCGGCCCCGCCGCCCTCACCCGTGCGGTGCTGCCCCACATGCGCGCCCAGCGCGGCGGTGCGATCGTGCAGATGAGCAGTGTCGGCGGGCAGCTGTCCTTCGCGGGGTTCTCCGCGTACAGCGCCACGAAGTTCGCGCTGGAAGGGTTGTCGGAGGCACTCGCCGAAGAGGTGGCGCCGTTCGGCATCAAAGTACTGATCGTCGAACCCGGCGCCTTCCGTACGGGACTGTTCGGCCCCGGAGCCGCGGCGTTCAGTCCCGAGTCCGACGTTTACGCCGACACCGCGGGCGCCACCCGCCGCATGGTCGAGGGCGGCGACGGCACCCAGCCCGGCGACCCGGCCAAGGCCGCCGCCGCCATCCGCGTCGCCCTGTCCGCCGAGAAGTCGCCGCTGCGGCTGCCCCTGGGCGGCGATTCTGTCGACGCGGTCCTGGGCCACCTCGATGCCGTCCGCGATGACGTCCTCGCGTGGGAAAAGGTCTCCCGCGCGACCACTTTCGACGAAAGCTGAGGGCACACGCGCACCACACCGTTACGCACCGCTGCCGGCGGCGCTGCTCGAGCTGGAGTCTCCGAACCGGACGGTCATGGAGCTCTACTTCACCCCGCCTGGCGAACCGGAGCGCCTCGCCGACCGGGTAGTGCTCACCCACCGCACGTGAACCACGTCTGCCGGACTCCTCGGAGTCCGGCAGACGGCACTACGCGCTGACCGCGCTCGCCCGCGGCACCGGCGAACTATCGCGTCGGGCGACCGCACGGACCAGCAGGTAGATCGGAAAGGCGATGGGCGACAACAGAATCGTGCCGACCAGCAGTGGGCCCATCAGCAACGGGTGGACGTTGCGCTCGCGACTGTCGAGGTAGATCCAGCGGCCGAGGAACAGGTCCCACGCGATGATCTGCGCCCACAGCGCGGTGAGCACGGCGGGGTCGGCGGCGGCCTCGGTGATGGCGGCCAGGGACGGCGATGTCACCAGCGACCACATCGCACCCAGCACCGGCATCGCGACGATCGCCCACACCACCAAGGGCACCAGCACAATCCACGGTGCGGAGATGATCGTGCGGGTCCAGCGCCACGTCGGGGCGAAGATCATCAGCGCCCAGAACGGCACCGTGACCCAGAACGACAGGTCGAACAGCGTGCTCATGCAGTAACCACCTTTCGGGTACCGGCCGCGCTCGCGACCGAGATCATTGCTCCGACAACTACTCCGGTGACGATCGCGGCCGCGGCAGTCAGCGTGGCCTGATCGGGGTGGATCAGCGGCTGCCCCCGCAACGCCTGCCAGGTGACCAGCGCGAGCACCGCCGCGTACCCGGCAGACGCGGTGATGATCAGGCCGAGCCGAACGCGCACCGACCGCAGCAACGGGATCCGTGGCGCCAGCACCACCAGCAGTGCCGCGAGCAACGGCAGTGCCTGGAGCGCGTGCATGCCGAAGAAGTGTGGAATGCGCAGGTCACCATCGGTGGTGCTCCACCCCGTGAGCGGCATGCCGGGCGTGCCGTCGGGAGCTCCGACCGTGTGCGCGCCCGCGATGCCCTCGACGCCGGATTCCCGCTGGGGCATCAGATTTCCCAGCGCCAGCCCGACCAAGGTGATCGCGATGCCGCAACGAATCGACCAGGTGATCGAGGCGTCACCGAGGCGTGCGCGCATCAAGCCGATCCCGATCACCAGGGTTGCCAGGAACAGGATGACGATGGTGGACCCCATGATCACCCAGAGGGTGCCGTCCAGGGCGGTGGTCATGTTGTAGTGGCTGCGGGTCCCGCGGATCACCTGCCCGAAGATGATCGCCTGTTCGATCACCCCGGCGACCACGATCACGGTGGCCATTCGCGACGCGAGCCGAGAAGGGCTGGGCCGCAACGACATCAACCATGCCAGCGCCACGCCGTAGAACACGAACGAGATGGCGAACTTGGTCGGCTTGAACCAGGCCGCCGACCCGGCGATCACCCGGTCGTCGACCAGCATCCCGATCAGGCCGACCACGACGAGCGCGGCGTTGACGGCGGCGAAATACATCAGCGGACGGTGCAGGGGTGCGTTGGGGCGGGGCAGCGAGGGGACGGTCAGGACTGACATTCGAATCTCCCAGAGATAGATAGCTATACTATCCGTTATGGATAGCTAGACTATCCGCTATGGGTGACGTAGGCAAGGGGTAGGAACAACACGGAGGTAAGAGTGCGAATCTCGGAGTTGAGTGATCGCAGTGGCATCGCGGTGGCGACCATCAAGTACTACCTGCGCGAGGGACTGCTGCCGCCGGGTGAACGCACCAGCCCCAACCAGGCCAGCTACGGCGAAGACCACCTGCGCCGACTCCGCCTGATCCGCGCGTTGATCGAGGTGGGCGGGATACCGGTCGCCACCGTCTCCGATGTGCTCGCTGCGATCGACTCCCCCGACATGCCGCTGTTTCATGTGCTCGGCGTGGCGCAGGACAGCCTGTCCACCCCCGTCCCCGCCGCCCATGACGCCGAATGGGATCGCGCCTACGAGTCCGTGCGCGCGGAGATGGACCGACGCGGCTGGGACATGAAACCCAGCCCGCAGGCCGTCGACACGCTCACCGGAGTGATCGTCCGACTCGCGCAACTCGGCTACCGGGACTGGGCCACCACCACCCTGCCCACCTATTTCGACAGCTCGCGGGCAGTCGCGGAAACCGACGTAGCGGCCGCCCTGTCCGCGGGCGGGCGCGACGACATCATCGACGCGGTCGTCGTACTGACCGTCCTGGGCGACACCGCACTGGCCGCCATCCGCCGCATCGCCCAGGCCCAGGTCTCCCTGGAACGCCTGAAGAACCCAGAAACCCCGTAACGCACAGCGGCCCCGCGAGAATCCGCGGGGC
>NZ_JBHWZY010000516.1:0-5039 GCF_042727815.1 Nocardia sp. NPDC060220 | reverse complement strand
CAGCGACGTGAGCGTGCGCTTCCTCGCCTCCGGCTACAGCCGGATCTCGGCCGTGGTCAACGGCCGCTTCATGCCACACTGACGCTCCTCCGGACCCGAGGAAACTCCATGCGCGAGTTCAAGATTCCGCTGCCGATCGCCCGTGCGTTGCTCGACCCGGTGTTCCGGGTGACACTCAACGCACGGCTACCGGTCGCGGTACAGCGCGTTCTGCTCGACGCGGTCTCCCGGCTGCAGTTGGTGCCCGACGGTTCCGTCGTGCAGCACCTGCAGCTGGGTGGGCGCCCCGCCGAACGCGTGATCGCCGAAACCGCCATTCCGGGTTCGCGTACCCGGGCGGTCCCACCCGAACGTGCCGCGGGCGCGATCTTGTACCTGCACGGCGGCGGCTACGTGGTCGGTTCGATCGCCACGCACCGTTCGCTGGTGGCCGGTCTCGCGCGTGAGACCTCCTGCGCGGTGTATTCGCTGGACTACCGGCTGGCTCCGGAACACCCGTTCCCGGCCGGTCTCGACGACGCCGAGGCCGCGTTCCTCGACCTGGTCGGCAACGTCGGCTACCGGCCCGAGCAGATCTGCCTGGCGGGTGACTCGGCGGGCGGCGGCCTGGCGATGGCACTGGCCCAGCGGCTGATCGAGAAGCATCAGATGACCCCCGCCGCGCTCGGCCTCATCGCGCCCTGGGTGGACCCCACCGAGGTGCCGAGCAGGGATCGCGACCTGGTGATCAACCGAACGTGGTCGCGAGCCTGCGCCGCCCACTACCTCGGCGACGCCGCCGCGACCGAAGCGGGTTACGCCCCGCTGTCGGGCAACCTGATCGGCCTGCCGCCCACCTACGTGCAGGTCGATGTGAGCGAACTCCTGCACGACCAGTGTCGCAAGCTCGTCTCAGCCCTGCGTGGAGCGGGCGTGCACGTCCGCTTCACCGAAACCCGCGGCCTCTGGCATGTCGCGCAACTGCAAGCCGCGCTGGTCACCGAGGCAGCGCTGGCTCTCAGCGAACTCGCGGAATTCCTGCGAGAAGCAATTCAGCCGGTATCGATAGACGATTTACGATAAAGCCTGGTGACGGGCAATTCGGGCGGCGATATCGCGACCCGCCCGAACGTGTCGTAGATTACTGGCGAGTAGAACCCACTGGAAGGGCACAGATGCGAGAGTTCGAAGTTCCGGCTTCCTACACCATCCCGGACGATGCGAACAATGCCGACAACGTCTTCCGCTTCGCGCAGGAGACGCCGAACACGGTCTTGTTCAACGTCCCGAACGGCAGCGGCGGCTGGAATGACGTCACGGCAGCACAGTTCGAGAAGGCCGTCCTCGGCGTGGCCAAGGGCCTGATCGCCGCCGGCATCGAGCTGGGCGACCGCGTCGCGATCATGGCAGCCACCCGCTACGAGTGGACGCTGCTGGACTTCGCGATCTGGGCCGCAGGCGGCGTGACCGTCGCGATCTACGACAGCTCGGCCGCCGAGCAGGCCAAGTGGATCCTGCAGGATTCCGAGACCAAGCTGCTGGTCGTCGAGAACGACAAGCACCGCGCCACGATCGACGAGATCGAAGCCGGTTCGCTGCCCGCGCTGGCCGAGACCCTGCAGATCGACAAGGGCGCGATCGATACCCTCGTCGAGCGTGGTGCCGGGCTCGACGACGCCGCCGTGCACGAGCGTCGCAAGCAGGTCGGCGCGGCCTCGCCCGCGACCCTGATCTACACCTCGGGCACCACCGGCCGCCCCAAGGGCGTTCAGCTGACCCACGCGAACCTGTGGGCGGAATCGCGTTCGGGTGGCATCGAGCTCAGCGCGTTCGTCTCCGAGGGCCAGAAGACCCTGCTGTTCCTGCCGCTGGCGCACGTGTTCGCCCGCGCTGTCGCGCTGATCGCCTTCGATTCCAAGGTGACCATCCGCCACAGCTCGGACTGGACCACCCTGGTCGAGCAGTTCGGCGACTTCAAGCCGGACTTCATCCTCTCGGTGCCGCGCGTGTTCGAGAAGGTCTTCAACTCCGCCAAGCAGAAGGCGCACGACGGCGGCAAGGGCAAGATCTTCGACGCCGCCGCGGAGACCGCCATCGCCTACAGCACGGCGCTCGAGACCAAGGGCGGCCCCGACCTGCTGCTCAAGGTCAAGCACTTCGTGTTCGACAAGCTGGTCTACAGCAAGCTGCGCGCGGCCCTCGGTGGCCAGTGCCTGGCCGCTGTCTCCGGTGGCGGCCCGCTGGGCGCGCGCCTCGGCCACTTCTTCCGCGGCGCCGGCGTGACGATCTACGAGGGCTACGGCCTGACCGAGACCACCGCCGCGTTCACCGTGAACACGCCCGCGTTCATCCGGGTCGGCTCGGTCGGTCGCCCGATCCAGGGCCACGCGGCCAAGATCGCCGAAGACGGCGAGCTGCTGCTCAAGGGCTCGGTCGTGTTCGACGGCTACTGGGGCAATGCCGAGGCCACCGAGGAAGCGTTCGAGGACGGCTGGTTCAAGACCGGCGACCTGGGCGCCATCGACGCCGACGGCTTCGTCACCATCACCGGCCGCAAGAAGGAAATCCTGGTGACCTCCGGCGGCAAGAGCGTCTCCCCCGCGATCCTCGAGGACTCCCTGCGCGCGCACCCGCTGATCAGCCAGGTCATGGTCGTCGGTGACGGCCAGCCCTTCATCGGCGCGCTGATCACCCTCGACCCGGAAGCCCTGCCGGGCTGGAAGGATCGCAACGGCGTCGCCGCCGACACCGCGATCGAGACCCTGATCGAGAACCCGGCGCTGGTCGCCGAGGTGCAGGCCGCGATCGACGAGACCAACAAGAAGGTCTCCAAGGCCGAGGCGATCAAGAAGATCCGCATCCTCCCGGTCGACTGGACCCAGGAGGGTGGCGAGCTCACCCCGAAGATGTCGCTCAAGCGCGCCGTCGTCATGAAGCAGTACGCGGGCGAAGTAGACAAGATCTACTCCTGATCCCACACAGACGAGAGGCCGGTTGCGTTCGCGCAACCGGCCTTTCGGCTGTTCAGAACCGTTGCGCCGCGAATTGTGCCGCGGTGATGGTCATTCCGTTGATGCTGTACAGGGTGTGCGAGACGTTGGGCTGGGCGAGTGGGGAACCGTCGCAGATGTTGTCCGAGGGGATACACAGCTCGATGGTCTTGTCCTTGTAGAGCGCGCCGACCGAGACCGCCGGTGCGTCCGCGTCGGCCATGAACCGATCCGACGGTTTGCCGAACAGCGCGACCGCCGCGACGTGCTCTGCCACCGCGGGCGCCATCGGCTGCGGCAGATACATCTCGTACTCCGGCAGCACACCCTCTGGCACACCGACACCGGTCGCGAAACCGGCCAGCGCCGCGCCTTGGGAATATCCGCCGAGGACGATGCGGGCGCTCGGGCAGTTCGCCGCGAGGTATTCGACCCGTCGCTGAGCATCACCGATCCCCTGCACGACGGTGCGCGCGAAGGCCAGCCGGTCGGTGAAGTCGCTGCTGGCCGGGTAGTCGACGCCGTACGAGCCGACCGAGCGTCCGCCCGCGTTCGCGCGCAGCGCTTCGACGAAGGAGATACCGGTCAGACCGAGTTCACCACCCTGCTCGGCGGTCCCGCGAGCGAACACCACCTCGACATCGGAACAGGGCTCGGCGGTAGCGGGATGGGTGGGCGATACCAGGGGAATCGCGGCTGCCAAGAAGACTGCAGACACGAATCGCGAGAAGGAACGTGCTGTCATGCCGCGCAGACTACCGACCGCGACTGTTCACCATCGCCTCGACTCGGCCGGATTCGCCGCCGGGTGAGCGACGGCCCCGACGTTCAGGCCACACTCAACGCCCTGGACCGCAGCACCCGCAGACCCGCGATGCCGATCGCCAGATCGGCCGCGATCTCGAACAATGCGGCGAACCAGGAGAATCCGGTGACGCCGGAGGCGGCAGGCGCGTTGATGAAGCTGTCGCTGAGCGGACCGAACCAGTCCGGAAGCAGGTGCACGATCGTGAAACCGATCGCGCTCGCGAAGCCGATGAACACCGCGGCGCGTGGGGCCGCCGGGTGCCTGCGGAACACGAGGAACACCGTGAACAGGGCGAAGAGGATTTGCAGGGTGCCGAGGGCGTTCACCAGCGATGAGGTGGCGCCCATGCCCCGGCGTAAGTGGTCGGCGCCGTGGACCAGGAGGGCGACGGCGAAGACCGCCGTCGTGGCGCGCAGTGTCGAGTCCGGTGCTGTCTCGGTCATCATGTCTCCTGCCGAGCGGGATCGTTTCTACTACGCAGTGTAGTTTTGATGGCCGATCCGCGGGAGGTGTTCGGCCGTCACAAATCGGTCACCGGGGCGATCCGGGCGCGACGTACGCTCTGTGCATGGCGTTCTTGCGGGCGATAGCCGGGATCGTGGCCGCTGCACTGGTACTCGGTGTGGCGGAGTTGGTCGCGGTGTTCACCGGGTCCGGGAGCGCACCCGCGTACGCACTCGGCGCGACGGTGGTCGACCACACCCCCGACGGGGTCAGGGAATGGGCGATCTCGACGTTCGGAACCAGCGACAAGGCCGTGCTGTTCGTGTGCATGGGCATTGTCGCGGTGGTGGTCGCGGGGATCGCCGGATATTTCGAGCGAGCGGCTCGACCGATCGGATCGGTACTGTTCGCGATTTTCGGCGTGGTCGCCGCTGTCGTCGGCGCCGGGAGAGTCGGCGGGTTCGCCGGTGCGCTGCCCGCGCTGATCGGTACCGCCGCTGGAATTCTCGCGTTGCGAGGACTGACCCGGCGGATCGATGACGCATCCGATTCGCGGCGACCGGCGACGGAACCCGCTGCGCCACAACTCGGTGAGGCCACCGCGGCGCCGGAGGTAGGCGGCGAGGACAGCCCGGTCCGCACCGGCGCGTCGATCGCAGGAGCCGGGCGGCGGCGCGTGCTCGGTGGCATCGCGGCAACCGGGGTGCTCGCCCTCGGAGCCGGCCTGGCGGGCCGGCTGCTCGGCGGCGCGCGCCATGATGTGACGGCCGAGCGCGAGACCGTCGAATTGCCCAGGGCGACAGCACCGTTGCCGGATC
>NZ_JBHWZY010000515.1:0-5041 GCF_042727815.1 Nocardia sp. NPDC060220 | reverse complement strand
CCGCTGACTGATACGCGTAGTCCCAAGCCCAGCGAGCGGGCGAGAGCCGCGGTTCCGGGTCGACGAACAGCAACTCGCCATCCCAGCATTCACCGAGGATGTACCGGGCCCGGGAGATGTGCGGGGTGAAGGTGACCACGATGACGCGGTCCCAGCCGGCCCCCAGGCGCGCCAGTTCTCGGCCTTCGCCGAGGGTCGTGCGCGGACT
Organism: Nocardia sp. NPDC060220; assembly: GCF_042727815.1. Lineage (NCBI taxonomy): Bacteria > Bacillati > Actinomycetota > Actinomycetes > Mycobacteriales > Nocardiaceae > Nocardia > Nocardia sp. NPDC060220. The sequence goes on along the minus strand of NZ_JBHWZY010000515.1, from coordinate 4,833 downwards.
CGGATCGAAGCAGATCACCTCGAAGCTGTAGCCCCCGTGGCAGATTCGATTCACCATCGAGCTGCGTTCGTAGGGGTTGGAGACCAGCACCCGAGGCGCGTACCCCTGCGCGGCCAACCGCAGCCCGAGTTGTTCGCGCCCGTCGTGCGCCCCACCGAGAACGAGAATCGCGTCGGCGACCTGCGGGTCGTCCGTGCGCGGCCGCACGTACACCGGCCACAACGCGACCACCGCGATCAACACCACTACCAGCGCTCCACCCGTGGCGAACAGGACCCGACGCACAGTCAATGCTCCATCCGCGATGGCGTATTCAGGCGATCCCGCACGATTATGCCAATCCCCGCGAACCCGAGCGGCACGCCACGAGTGCAGGCCCACGATTCGAACCGTGCACCCGGCAGCTATCGCGTTTTCGCAGGTGAGAGCCCCGCGCACCGATCACCTCCGCTCGCGTTTCCCCCTGTACACCAGATGTTGCGCCCCCTCTTGCCTCGCTGACGCGGCGTAGCCACGCGCACCGCTTACCAACAGAACTATGCGATGCACAGTCTTCGGAACGGGGTACCTCGGAGCCACGCATGCAGCGTGTATGGCCGAGTTGGGACACGACGTGGTCGGGGTGGACATCGATCCCGGCAAGGTGGCCAAGTTGGCCGATGGTGTGGTGCCGTTCTACGAGCCCGGACTCGAGGAAGTGCTGCAACGCAACCTCGCCGCCGGCCGTTTGCGGTTCACCACGGATTATTCCGATGCCGCGGCCCATGCCGACGTCCACTTCCTCGGGGTGGGGACACCGCAGAAGAAGGGCGAGTACGGCGCCGATCTGAAATACGTGCACGCGGTGGTGGATACGCTCGCCCCGATGCTGGAACGCCCGGCGATGATCGTCGGCAAGTCCACCGTTCCGGTGGGAACCGCCGCGGCCCTCGGCATTCGGGCTCGCGAGCAGGCGAAGGTCGACGTCGAGGTCGCCTGGAACCCCGAGTTCCTGCGCGAGGGTTTCGCGGTGCAGGACACCCTGCGCCCCGACCGCCTGGTCCTCGGACTGGATCACGGCCGCGAACGCTCGGCGTGGGTGGAGGAGCACATCCGCGAGATCTATGCCGACCTCATCGCCGCCGAGATCCCCTTCCTGCTCACCGATCTGGCCACCGCCGAATTGGTGAAGGTCTCGGCGAACGCCTTTCTGGCGACGAAGATCTCGTTCATCAACGCCGTCTCAGAGGTGTGTGAGGCCACCGGCGCCGACGTGACCATGCTGGCCGACGCGCTCGGGTACGACGCCCGCATCGGCCGCCGGTTCCTCAATGCCGGACTCGGTTTCGGTGGCGGCTGCTTACCCAAGGACATCCGCGCCTTCATGGCGCGCTCGGGTGAGCTCGGCGCCGATCACGCCGTGGCGTTCCTGCGCGAGGTCGACAACATCAACATGCGCCGCCGGACGAAGGTCGTCGACATGGCCGCCCGCGCCTGTGGGGGTTCCCTGCTCGGCGCGAATGTGGCGGTCCTCGGCGCTGCCTTCAAGCCGGAATCCGATGATGTGCGCGATTCGCCCGCCTTGAACGTGGCCGGGATGATCCAGCTGCACGGCGCCGTCGTCACCGTGTACGACCCCAAGGCAGTGGAGAATTCGCGCCGGGTGTTCCCCACGTTGAACTACGCCACCTCGGTCTCGGAGGCCTGCGATCGCGCCGATGTGGTGCTGGTCCTTACCGAGTGGAACGAATTCACCGCTTTGACGCCGGCCGACCTCGACCCGGTGGTACGGTCCCGTTCGATCATCGACGGTCGCAACTGCTTGGACAGCACGACCTGGCGTGCGGCCGGGTGGGTATACGCCGGACTCGGCACCCCGTAGAGTAACGAGCCAAGCGGGGGCTGGGCGGATTTCGGTCCGCGTTATCGCAGTCCCTCGCATGTCGTGCAGCACGGACGAGATGGGCAGCGGATGAGTTCGGTTCTGGGAATATCGGTGGGGGCCGGGACGGTGCGCCTCGCTCGTCCGCAGCACGGTGGCCCGCACGATTCCGTTCCGCCGTCTTCGTTCGAGGTGCAGTCGATCTCGATGCCCGAACAGCAGGCCGAGGAGTCCGCCGCCGACGCGATCGCCGCCACGCTGGCCGCGTCGCCGGAGATCGCCGCCACCACCATCACCTTCCGCAGCGAACCGCAGGCCAGGGCGGTCCGCGCGGCGATGGCGCGACGCCAGCTCACGAACTACCAGCTCGTTCCCGAAGCCGTTGCCGCCGTGCACTTCGCCCATGCCACCAGCGATATGCGGGAAGTGTCCACCCTGGCCGTCTACGACCTGGGCAGTTCGGGTCTCACGGTGAGCGTGATCAACGCCCGCACCAGCGATGTGTACCAGTGCGAGCGGATCAGCGATATCAGCGGCGACTACCTGGATTCGCTGATCAGGGAGCAGCAGATCGCCTCGGGCCGGATCGCGCATCCGGCCGACCCGGCGGGTCTGGCCGCCCTCGACGGTCTGTGCCGGGCCGCCAAGGAGCAGCTGTCCAACAGCAACGCGGTGGCCCTCCCCAGCGAGCAGGGCCTGGTGCTGCTCACGCAGGAGAATTTCGAAGCGCTGATGATGCTGGCGATCGAGTCGTCGGCCCGGATGACCCGCGATGTCATCATCCGCGCGCAGCATCCGGTGCAGGCGGTGCTGGTTCTCGGTGGTGGCGCCCGGATTCCGTTGATCGCGCGCGTGCTCGAGCGCACGATCGGCGTGCCGGTGATCGTGCCCGCCGAGCCGGAGACGGCGCTGGCCCGCGGTGCCGCGCTGCTGGCCCGCCCCGCCCAGGTCCAGCAGGCACCCGTCGCCCCGGCGCCGATCCCGATGGGCGACCACGACGACGCCACCCCTGCCTGGCTCACCGCGCCGACCCGTGGTCGTCGCCCGCTCAGCGCACTCACCAGCCGCGCGCATTCGCGCCGGGAACTGAACGTGGCGGTGCTCACGGTGAGTTCGCTGGTGGTGGTCGCGGCGATCGGCCTCGGCCTCGGTTACGGCCCCGAAGTACTCGAGCGCGGTTCGTCGAGCGACGGTTCGCAAGCCGTCCCCGCCACCACCGCGCCGCGCCCCACCGCCGTAGGCCCGACGACGGCCTCGGTCGCGACGACCGAGGCCCAGCACGAAACCGTTGCCGCGCCACCGGTCAACCCGCGCCAAGCCGAGGAAACCACCGCCGCGCCGCCGTCGCAGGGTCCCAACACCTTCACCGTCGTCCCCGGGCTGCCCCCGGTGGTGCTGCCCACCCTGCCCCCGGTGGTCCTGCCCGGCTTCCCGCCTGCCGGTCAGTAACCGTTCCTGCTTTCCGGTTCGCCGAACCGAGCTCCGCGAGCCGGTCCGGCGCCGAACAGTCTCAGTTCCGCGCGTGCCGGGCCCGCGCGGGCGCCACAGTGGCCTGCTTCGCACCGAACGGCCGGGCCAGCATCACCGCGATCGCGGTCGTCAACGGCACCGACAACGCCAACGCGATACCGCCCACCGCCGATCGCGTGATCTCGATGGCCACCGCGTCGCCGGTCAGCACATCGGTGATCGATCGCCCCGCGATGCTGAACAACAGCAGCAACGGCAGCGCCCCACCGGCGTAGGCGAGCACGAGCGTGTAGACGGTACTGGCGATGTGGTCGCGCCCGACTCGCATGGCCGCGGTGAAGATCTCGCGCCGCGACGCTCCTTCATCGAGCGCGGCGAGTTCGAAGGCCGCCGAGGCCTGCGTGATGGTCACGTCGTTGAGCACACCGAGCGAGCCGATGATGAATCCCGCCAGCAGCAACCCGGTGATGCTCACGTGCTGAATGTAGGTCGCCACGTTGGTGTTCTGTTCCTCGGACAGCCCCGTGAGATGGGTGACCTCGATCGCCAGCCAGGACAGCACGGCCGCCACCACCATCGACGCGAGCGTGCCGAGCAATGCCGAACTCGTCCGCAGATTCACCCCGTGGGCGAGGTACAGCACCACGTACAGAATCAGCGCCCCCGACACCAGTGCGACCGGGATCGCCGACTTCCCGTCGAGCAACGCGGGCAACAGGAACATCACCACCACGCCGAACGCGAAACACAACCCGACCAGCGCCCGGAATCCCCGCCACCGCGCGACCACACAGATCACCACGACGAAGGCGAGCACGATCAAGGTCAGCGGCAGCCCGCGCGAGTAGTCCTCGAACGCGTACATGGTGACCCCGGACGGATCCGCGGCACGGACCACCCGGATGTCGTCGCCTGTCCGTAGATCGGGCTGCCCCGGCCCCGGCGCGATCTCGAACAGCGTCTTCTTGCCCTCGTCGGGTCCCGACCTGATATCGATGATGCTGCGCTGACAGGTGTAGGAGGATGTCCGCGGCGGTTCCGGCTTGTCGGCGAACACCTTGCCGTTCGATGGACTCCCGCAGGGACCGATGTCCTGCATGACAACGGTTCCGGCCTCGGTCTCCACGGCCCCACCGGACATGGTCTGCATCGGCAGCGGAATCTCGACGTGCTGCGCGCTCGGCCACAGAATCACCGTCGCGACCAACACCACCGCCCCGATGATCGCCAACAACCCGACGACAACCTTCGCCGCGGTGTCACTGATGGCGATGGGCCCGGAATGGTCGTGATGGTGATGATGCTCGCTCACGACCAGAGCTTAAAGGACCTCGTTTTCAATAACACGCCCGCAACACCAGATCTCGCGACAACATGGACAACTCCAGTACCCCTGGTCGCACAAAAAAGCCTCCCCGGGTCCAGGTCTGACCTGGACCCGGGGAGGCGGGTTTGTGGGCGGCGGAGAGCAGGGGGGCGGTGTCTTAAAAACAACTGACGCG
>NZ_JBHWZY010000514.1:0-5043 GCF_042727815.1 Nocardia sp. NPDC060220 | reverse complement strand
CCCTTCCAAGATGCCGAAGATCATCCGTACGTGGTCGTCGTGGGTGGCGACCTCGGTGGTCGAATTCTGCTGGGCCATGGTGGTCCTCACTTCGAAATTCACTGTTGCTTGCCTGTATTGATTGGACGCGACAAACACTGTTGCCCACAAGCATGCGTTTTCGCACGAGGTGTACTAAATTTTCGTACAGTTCCGAGGAGGAGGTGCGCAATGCTCCATTCGCGTTTGCTGCAGTACATCGACGAGGTGGCGCGTCTGGGGTCCATCCGCGCGGCCGGTGCCCGCCTGCACGTGGCGCCCTCGGCGATCAACCGCCAGATCCTGCTGTTCGAGGCCGAACTCGACCAGCCGCTGTTCGAGCGCCTGCCCCGTGGCATGCGCCTGACCCCGGCGGGTGAGGCGCTGCTCGCGCACATCCGGCAGACGCTGCGGCAATACCGGGAAACCGTGGCCGATATCCGCGATCTGCGTGCCCTCGGCAGCGGTGAGGTCGTGATCGCCACGATGACCGGCCTGGCCAGCAGCGTCGTCGCCACCGCCGCGGCGACGTTTCGTACCCGTCATCCGCGGGTCAGGATATCGATCCGCACCATGTCGACCCTCGATATCGTGCAGGCGGTCGAGAACAGCGAGGCCGACCTCGGTCTCGGTTTCAATATTCCGTCTTCCACGCGGCTCGAGACCTACTGGCGGATCAACACCCGGCTCGGAGTCGTTGTCTCCCCGCGTCATCCGCTGGCGGCCATGGACACGGTCCCGCTCGCGCAGTGCGCGCCGTTTCCGCTGATCTTCGCCGATCGCTCGATGGTGATCCACGGCATCGTCGCCGAGGCTTTCGCGAAAGCCGATCTCGATATCCAGCCCGCGTTTCACACCAACTCGATCGAGACCATGAAACGGCTCGCGACGTCCGGTGAGGCCATCGCCTTCCTCAGCGAATTCGACATCGCCGAGGAAATGCGCGACGGTCGTCTGGCCTTCCGGCCGGTCCGCGACGCCTTCAGCGACAACGTCATCTCCCTCGTGCGACGGGAGAAACACGGTCACGGCCTGGCCAGTCTGCTGCTCGCCGACGAGATCGTGGGAGCGCTACGGCCCGGTGAGCGCGACTAGCGGGTCGCGGTGGGCGAGGTGCCGGTCCAGCGGTGGAAGGCCTTGCGCAGTGCTCGGTCGTCGGTGAACGCGAGGCGGCCCGCGACGGTGGCGGTGCTGTGTCCCTGGTCCAGCAGGGTTTTCGCCCGTTCGTGACGGAGCAGGTCGAGTTCGTCGCGCCAGGACGTGCCGTGTTCGGCGAGGTGACGTTGCAGGGTGCGCTGGCTCATGGCGAGGCTTTTCGCGACCCGGGGCAGGGCTGGATCGCCCGCGTCCAGAGCCGCGCCGAGGGCGCTGCGAAAGGCGTCGAGGGGATCGGCGATCGGGCGGGCGGAGGCCAGGACCAGGTCGGCGTGGCTGCGCATCAAGTCGGCCAGCATCGGGTCCGCGCGGGTGTACGGTGCGTTGGCGTCGTCGGCGTGGAAGGTGATCGCGTCCGATTCGGCGTCGAATTCGATATCGGCGGTACCGAATACGGCGACCAGTCCGGAGTGTTCGGCCGGGGCGGCGTGACCGAAGCTCACCCGGGTGGGCACGAGCGGTCGGCCGGTTGCTTCGCGCGCCCGGCGCAAGTAGTAGGCGAGCACGTACTCGTTGACCACCGAGGCCACCGCCGGATCGCTGGCCGACGTCCGGTAGCCGATGGTGAGATCCCCGTCGCCGGACAGGTCGAAACCCTCGGTGGCCGCGGTGACCAGGCGGTGGTACGGCTGGGCCGCGCGCAGCGAATCCACCAGTGTCGCACCGGTTGTCACCAGATAGTCCCAGGTGTTCAGTGCGCCGAGTGGTGCGGCGGCGGCGATCGCGGCCCCTGATCCGGCGCCGGGCCGGGCCTGGGCGATCAATTCCCACAATCGCAGCAGTGAACCCATCGGGATTCGATTGAGCTCGCCGCGCAGAGTCGCCTCGTCGATGCCGGCCACGCGGGCCAGCTGGTCCTCGGCCACCTCCGCCTCCCTGGCCGCCTGAACGAGCAGCCGGACGAGGTGCGTGGACGCGGTCCCGTCGAGCCGGCTACCGATGCCCTCCGCCGACGCACCACCGCTCACCGGACCGACAGTACTGGGCGCGGTAGTGAGCGGTGGCGGGCCGACGTTGTGCTCAGGCCGAGGTTTCGATGGTCAGGCCCGCGTCGGACCAGTCCTGGATCCCCTCGCGGTACTTGCGAATGTTGGTGTAGCCCAGTGCTTCCAGCTTCATCGCGACGGCCTCGCTGTTGCCGCACGCCGCGTTCGAGCAGTAGGTCACGATGGCGGCGTCCCGGTCGGGGAGCAGCCCGGCGGCGCGGTTGGCGACCTCGTCGGCGGTCAGGTTCAGCGCACCTGGCAGGTGGGCTTTCGCGTAGTACTCGGGGCCGAGGGCATCGAGCACGATCACGCTGTTCGCCGCTATTTCCGCGGCCAGTTCGTCGCGGGTGATGAGTGCGGTCATGGCGTTCACCTCATGTCGTTCGAAAGAATTTATGTGCGTGCACACGCTACTAGTTGTGTGCGCACGCACGCAAGTGGTTAAGGTGAGGTGGTGCCGAACGAACAGTCGTCCCGTCGTCCCGCGGTAGCCGCGTGGGCCGCGCTGCTGCAGGTGCACGCCGCCCTCGTTCCCGAGCTCGACGCCGAACTGCGCAAAGCCGCCGGACTCCCGCTGACCTGGTACGACGTCCTGCTCGAACTGGACTCCGCCGGACCGATGCGGATGAGCGACCTGGGCGAGAAGGTCGTCCTCAGTCGCACCAGGGTGAGTCGCCTTGTCGCGGAACTGGAGTCGAACGGCCTCCTGCGCCGCGAGCACAACCCCGACGACGGCCGTTCCGCGATCGTCGCCATCACCGAGCTCGGCAGGCAGCGGTTCCGTGAGGCCGCACCGCACTACCTCGACGGCATCGAACGCCGGCTCGGCGCCCACGCGGACCCCGGCGAACTCGAGGCCCTCGCCGCCACCTTGTGCAAAGTGCTCGGCGCCACCGATCTGGCCGCGCCGCGTCCGCGTCGACGGTGAGCGGCGGCCGGTCGGGGCACATCTCACCTATGTGGGGGACGGGTGGGTGAACTCCTCGAAACAGAGTTAGGCTCGGTGACGTGACTTCCCACTACGATGTCGTCGTTCTCGGCGCTGGTCCCGGCGGATATGTCGCCGCGATCCGTGCCGCTCAACTCGGCCTGCGAACAGCGATTGTCGAGCAGAAATACTGGGGTGGCGTGTGCCTGAACGTGGGCTGCATCCCGTCCAAGGCACTGCTGCGCAACGCCGAGCTGGCCCATATCTTCCAGAAGGAAGCCAAGACCTTCGGCATCTCCGGTGAGGTCAGCTTCGACTTCGGTGCCGCCTTCGATCGCAGCCGCAAGGTGGCCGACGGTCGGGTCAAGGGCGTGCACTTCCTGATGAAGAAGAACAAGATCGACGAGTTCGACGGCCTCGGTACCTTCACCGGCCCGAACTCGATCGACGTGGCCCTCACCAAGGGCGGCGCCGAGACGCTCACGTTCGACAACGTCATCATCGCCACCGGCACCACCACCAAGCTGCTGCCGGGCACCCAGCTCTCCGAGAACGTGGTCACCTACGAGGAGCAGATCCTCACCCGTGATCTACCCGGCTCGATCCTGATCGTCGGGGCGGGCGCGATCGGCATGGAGTTCGCCTACGTCCTCAAGAACTACGGCGTCGACGTGCGGATCGTGGAGTTCCTCGACCGCGCGCTGCCCAACGAGGACGCCGACGTCTCCAAAGAGATCACCAAGCAGTACAAGAAGCTCGGCATCACCATCAGCACCGGTGCGGCCGTGCAGTCGATCGACGACGACGGCTCCAAGGTCACCGTCCAGATCAAGGACAACAAGTCCGGCGCGATCGAGACCGTCACGGTCGACAAGGTGCTGCAGGCCGTCGGCTTCGCGCCGCGGGTGGAGGGCTACGGCCTGGAGACCACCGGCGTCGCGCTCACCGACCGTGGCGCCATCGAGATCGACGACTACATGCGCACCAATGTGGGGCACATCTACGCGATCGGCGACGTCACCGCCAAGCTGCAGCTGGCCCACGTGGCGGAGGCGCAGGGCGTGGTCGCGGCCGAGACCATCGGCGGCGCCGAGACGATGACCCTGGGCGACTACCGGATGATGCCGCGCGCCACCTTCTGCCAGCCGCAGGTCGCCAGCTTCGGTCTCACCGAGCAGCAGGCCCGCGACGAGGGCTACGACGTGAAGGTCGCGAACTTCCCGTTCCAGGCCAACGGCAAGGCCCACGGCCTGGGCGACCCGACCGGCTTCGTGAAGCTGATCGCCGACAGCGCGCACGGCGAGCTCCTCGGCGGCCACTTGATCGGGCCCGACGTGTCCGAGCTGCTGCCGGAACTCACCCTCGCCCAGAAATGGGATCTCACCGTCAACGAGGTGGCCCGCAATGTGCACACCCACCCGACGCTGAGCGAAGCGGTGCAGGAAGCGATCCACGGCCTCGCGGGGCACATGATCAACTTCTGAGATATCAGCTGAAAGGGCCGGGTGCGCGATCGCGTGCCCGGCCTTTTGGTTTCTATTCGGTCTTTTTCCGGGCGTTGATTTGGTGAATCGGGGTCTTTACCACGATGATCGACAACACCTCCAGGTATCTGTTCCACGCTCGTGTTCGACATGTTTGCGTTCCATGAGATGGTCCCCTCACCCGGGTTGACTCGCGGTGGCGGGCACGGTTGAGAGGTTACGACTCGATGAGCAAGCGCATTCTCGGTTGGACAGCACGATTCGCGGCGGTCGTCGCGGTCGCTGTGGCCGGACTCGGCACGGTGACACCGGCCGTCGCTGAACCTCTTTTCCCCGGTGGCCCGGACGTTCCCGGTGTTCCCGCCGTCGTTCCCACCGCATCGCCGTGCCCGGTCGTCGAAGCCAGGGCATGCATGCGGTTGTCGACGAACGAGGCGTGGCTGGTCGACAACGGCAGGGTGATCTTCGGACC
>NZ_JBHWZY010000513.1:0-5052 GCF_042727815.1 Nocardia sp. NPDC060220 | reverse complement strand
CTGTAAATCCGTCGGCTTATGCCTACGTAGGTTCGAATCCTACATCTGCCACATCGAACCCCCGTCGATCATGAAGATCGGCGGGGGTTCCTTGGTTCTGCGGGTTGTTCTCGCGCGGATCCGGGTAGCCTCGATGTGAGCGGGTCGGAACCAGCGATCTGAACCCCGTGAAAATGCCCTTTGAGCTGCCGATTTGGTGCTCTGGCCGGGGAGTGTGTAATCTCGTTCAGGACGCCGGAGCACGGGGTCACGCTGATCGGCTTGCCGATACAGACTCTGTGCCACGTAGTCATGCCCCCTTAGCTCAGTCGGTAGAGCGTTTCCATGGTAAGGAAAAGGTCAACGGTTCGATTCCGTTAGGGGGCTCGCCGGATTGCCGGTGGTGAGCGGCTTACCGCGGCATCATCGGGATATTAGTCCGCCGTGGCGGTGTAGCTCAGTTGGTAGAGCAAACGACTCATAATCGTTGTGTCGCCGGTTCAAGTCCGGCCATCGCTACCAATTTCAACTCAGCCCAGACCGGAAAGAAGGCAAATCGTGGCCGCGAAGTCCACCGATGTCCGGCCAAAGATCACCTTGGCCTGCGACGAGTGCAAGCACCGCAACTACATCACCAAGAAGAACCGGCGTAACGACCCGGATCGCCTCGAGCTGAAGAAGTTCTGCCCGAACTGCGGAACTCACCGGGCGCACCGCGAGTCGCGCTAGTTTTCAGAAACATCTGCCGAAGGCCGGACGAGAGTCCGGCCTTTGTGCTTTTCCCGGGAAGTTCATGGAAAGTTCGGGGCCGATACAGTACCCGGACGCATCACGTTTTACACCGGTCGACTTCGGTGCTGTCTTACGAGTGAGTAAGGTCCACGTTGTGACAGTGAACACCGGAACTCACGAAGCGGTCCCTGCCGCAGCCGCCGAAACCTTCGATCCCGCCGCCCATGCGGCATCGATGGTCGGCCACCACTACCGCGTCGACGACTACTACGAGGTCGGCCGCGAGAAGGTGCGCGAATACGCCCGTGCGGTGCAGGATTACCACCCGGTGCACTGGGAGGAAGACATCGCGCGCGAGTACGGCCACCAGGGTCTGCTCGCCCCGCTCACCTTCATCTCCCTGGTCGGCATCCTCGCCCAGCGCAAGCTGTTCGAACGGATCGTGACCGGCTACGACCTGAGCCAGATCATGCAGACCGATCAGATCCTGGAATTCCACCGCCCGATTCGGGTCGGTGACCAGTTGACCTGTGATGTGTATCTGCATTCTTTCCGGCAGGCCTTCGGTGGCGACATCATCGTCACCAAGAACATCGTCACCGCCCAGGACGACGAACTGGTGCTCACCACCTACACCACCCTGATCGGCCGCAGTGGCGGCGACATCGATCCTCGGATGTCGGACGCGGTCCGCAACGTGCTGATGCACGGACTCGGCGAGGAGGAGCCCGCCCACCACGCGCCGGCCGAGCTGTCCGTCGGGATCACCCCGGTCACCAAGCAGCCGGAGCCCACGGTCAGCGTGCACGCCCTGTCCTTCGACAGCGTGTCGGTCGGCGACGAACTGCCCGCCCGCGTGGCGCGACTCACCCGCGGCGACCTCGTCAACTACGCGGGCGTGTCCGGCGACGCGAACCCGATCCACTGGAGCGACGAGGTCGTGAAGCTGGTCGGCCTGGACAACGTGGTGGCGCACGGCATGCTCACGATGGGGCTCGGCGGCGGTTTCGTCACCTCGTGGCTGGGCGATCCCGGCGCGGTGAAGGAATACAACGTCCGTTTCACCAGCCCGGTCTACGTCGGTTCCGATGTCCCGGCGGAGGTCGAATACACCGGCAAGGTGAAATCGGTCGATCCGCAGACCCGCACCGCTGTTGTCGCCATCACGGCGAAGTCGGCGGGCAAAAAGATCTTCGGCCGCGCCACGGCAACCGTTCAGCTGTCCTGACCTGGTCGGGTGTCCCGGATTGGCGATAACCGCGCGCGGTGACGTATAGTCGGGTCTCTGGGGTCACGAGATGCTGCGCGCTGATCTTCCCGAGGGGTTATCTCCTCATGGAAGCGGCGCGCGTGTTGTGTGACACTGGAGACAACCGAATATCGAATGTGGTTGGGCATTACGGCTCAGGCTGGTCCAACCGAAGGGGCGTAGCTCAATTGGCAGAGCAGCGGTCTCCAAAACCGCAGGTTGCAGGTTCAAGTCCTGTCGCCCCTGCCCTGAATGCCAGCGACGAGAGAGGATCGACGTGAGCGACGAGCGGGATACTCGCGGCGAAGACAGCGAGGACACCGCCGCTGCCACTCGACCGAGTGGCAAGCGGTCTGCTCGTCGTGTGCGCGCGTCGGATGCTCCGGCAGACAACGGATCGGTGGCCACGCTCGATCGGCCGTCGGCCTCGCGCAAGGCAGACAAGACCGCCGGTAAGGCAAAGACGGGCAACCCGTTCAAGCGGCTGCTCAAGTTCCTGCGAGAGGTCATCGCGGAACTGCGCAAGGTGATCTGGCCCAACCGGAAGCAGATGGTCACCTATACGGCCGTCGTTCTGGTGTTCGTGGTCTTCATGGTCGCGTTCATCGCCGGGATCGACGTGGCGTTCGTCAAGGGTGTCGACTGGCTGTTCGGCTGATCGCCGACACCCACGCCGGTAGCCGATCGCGGGTCGGAACGGCGGAGTGTGCCTCCGCGCACCCGACCCGGCCCAGAGGATGTACGTGACGACACAGGAAGCGAGTGCCTCAGTGAGCACCCCGGAGAACGACACCAACGACGAGTTCCCGGTTGACGACGCTGTCGTGGCGGAAACCGCCACCGACGAGGTCGAGGCCGCCGAGCTCGCCGATGCCGACGAAGCCGCTGCCGACGAGGTCGTCGACGAAGCCGTGATCGAAGAAGTCGCCACCGAGGACGACCCCGAGGCCGACCCGATCGAGTCGATGAAGACCAAGCTGCGCCGCGTGCCCGGCGACTGGTACGTCGTGCACTCGTACGCGGGCTACGAGAACAAGGTCAAGACCAACCTCGAGACCCGCGTGCAGAACCTCGGACTCGAGGACTACATCTTCCAGGTCGAGGTGCCGACCGAAGAGGTCACCGAGATCAAGAACGGCCAGAAGAAGAACGTCAACCGCAAGGTGCTGCCGGGCTACATCCTGGTCCGGATGGAACTGAACAACGAGTCGTGGGGCGCGGTGCGCAACACCCCCGGCGTCACCGGTTTCGTCGGTATGACCGGCGGTGGCCCCGGCGCCAAGCCGACCCCGCTGACCATCAACGAGGTTGTGAAGTTCCTGGTTCCGGCCGGTGCGCAGGCGCAGAAGAAGGCCGCCGCGGCCGCTGCCGGTGGTTCGGATACCGGTAGCGCGGCTTCGGGCAAGCCCACCATCGAGGTCGACTTCGAGGTCGGCGAGTCGGTCACCGTCATGGACGGCCCGTTCGCGACGCTGCCCGCCTCGATCTCCGAGGTCAACGCCGAGCAGCAGAAGCTCAAGGTGCTGGTGTCGATCTTCGGTCGCGAGACCCCGGTCGAGCTGAACTTCACCCAGGTTTCCAAGATCTAGGATTTTCCACACTCGCGTCAACGGCACCGCTCACCGGCGGTGCCGTTGGTGTTTGTGCTGGTCACCACCCGATTGCTGGGTCGTGTGGCAGGTCCGGTAGAGTGTGATGGTTCGTGTTCTGACTTCCCCGCAGTACTTGTCGGGGCCTAGTCGTGCGCGGATACGAGGCTTACGGCAACCGTAAGGAACCGAACCCCAGAAAGCCAAGGAAGAAAGATGCCCCCCAAGAAGAAGAAGCTCGCCGGGATCATCAAGCTGCAGATCCAGGCCGGCGCAGCCAACCCGGCACCGCCGGTCGGCCCCGCGCTCGGTCAGCACGGCGTCAACATCATGGAGTTCTGCAAGGCGTACAACGCCGCGACCGAGTCGCAGCGTGGCAACGTCATCCCGGTCGAGATCTCGGTGTACGAGGACCGGACGTTCGACTTCAAGCTGAAGACCCCGCCTGCCGCTCGTCTGCTGCTCAAGGCCGCCGGTGTGCAGAAGGGCTCCGCTGAGCCGCACAAGACCAAGGTCGCGAAGGTCACCATGGACCAGGTCCGGGAGATCGCCAAGACCAAGGCCGAGGATCTCAACGCCACTGATCTCGATCAGGCCGCGAAGATCATCGCCGGTACCGCGCGTTCGATGGGTATCACCGTCGAAGGCTGAGCGAATCTCGCTCTCATGTGGGAGGGCCGGCCAGGCCCGACAACCACATCTGAACTCGAAACTTTAAGGACAGAAAATCATGGCAAAACGAAGCAAGGCGTACCTCGCCGCTGCTGAGAAGGTCGATCGCGACAACCTGTACTCCCCGCTGGCCGCCGCGCGCCTGGCGAAGGAGACCGCGACCACCAAGACCGACGCGACCGTCGAGGTCGCCGTCCGTCTCGGCGTGGATCCCCGCAAGGCCGACCAGATGGTCCGTGGCACCGTCAACCTGCCGCACGGCACCGGTAAGACCGCTCGCGTCATCGTGTTCGCCGCGGGCGAGAAGGCTTCCGAGGCCGAGGCCGCAGGCGCCGACGCCGTGGGCGCCGAGGACCTGATCGAGCGGATCCAGGGCGGCTGGCTCGACTTCGACGCCGCGATCGCCACCCCGGATCAGATGGCCAAGGTCGGCCGCATCGCGCGTGTCCTCGGCCCGCGTGGTCTGATGCCGAACCCGAAGACGGGCACCGTCACCAACGATGTGACCAAGGCCGTCAACGAGATCAAGGGCGGCAAGATCAACTTCCGCGTCGACAAGCAGGCCAACCTGCACTTCGTCATCGGCAAGGCGTCCTTCGACGACGCCAAGCTGGTGGAGAACTACGGCGCCGCGCTGGACGAGATCCTGCGTGTGAAGCCGTCGACCGCCAAGGGTCGCTACGTCAAGAAGATCACGGTTTCGACGAACACCGGACCGGGCATCCCGGTGGACCCGAACCGTACCCGCAACCTCCTCGACGAGGATGCGTGAGCTTCGGCTGACAGCTAGCTCCTGAGAGCAACACGAGGGTGGGAACGCACAGCGTTCCC
>NZ_JBHWZY010000512.1:0-5058 GCF_042727815.1 Nocardia sp. NPDC060220 | reverse complement strand
CGACGACGGGATCGACCCGGCCGCCCTGGAGGAGCTGGTGGCCCTGAGCTATGCCCGCCGCTACGGCGACCACCTGGCCCGCCTCGTGCTCGACGCCCCCGAACCCGTCGGCGCGGACGCCACCACCATGGCCGAGGCGCGGGTCACCGGCGCCGAAGCGGCCCTCACCGCGTTCGCGCAGCGCTGCAAGGCCGCCAACTGCGCACTCGGCGCCGATCCGCGGGCGGCGATCGTCGCGCTGATGAACAAAGCGAACAGCGGCGGCCTCGGCGAGATCTCGGCCGCTGACCTGTCGACCGCGCTCACCGGTTTCCTGTCCAGTCCCCGCGGCGACCAGGCGAATCGGGTCACCGCCATGGCCGACATCCTCGCCGCCGCCGACCGTGGCGATCGCGGACCGCTGTCGGCGATGGTCGTGCGCGAAGCCGCCGCGATCACCTCCGACGGCGAGTTCGTGAACCGGTGCACCGACAGCCAGCAGCCCCCGACCGCGGACAAGGCCCGTGAACTCAGCGAGACGTGGGCGAGCAAATATCCGGTATTCGGGCGCAATGCCGCCATCGGGCTGATGGTCTGCTCGGCCTGGCCGGTCTCCACCGCGGCGCCGCTGCCGACGAAACTCGACTTGCCGGTGCTGGTGTTCGCCGGTGCCGCCGATCCGATCGTCGGCGGGGCGGCCGCCTCGGTGACCGGTGCGCTCGGCTCGGCGGGCGCTCGGCATGCCACGATGACCTGGCAGGGCTGGGGCCATCCGGTCGTCACCCACTCCGGGTGCGCGCAGAAGGCCGTCAACGACTACCTCGCCGAGGGGAAACTGCCCGCCGACGGCGGTGCCTGCCCGGCCTGATCGGGTCGGGGCAACCATCCGGTTCCGGCGCGTCATACGGGTCCGGCGACACCATCGCAACCCGATTCGGTGTACCGTGCCCCAGTGTTGTTCCGACAGCTCGAGCCCCGTACCGCTCGCACCTCCGCCGAGGTGATCAAGTTCGCGCTCTGGCCCTTCGCGGTCATGATGGTGCTGAACCGCGTCTTCATCAAGGCGATCAACGGTTTCGTCACCGACGACTACCGGCCTGTGTACAACGCCTCGTTCGAGTTCCTGAACGGCAGGCCGCTGTACACCGCCGACTTCTCGTCGGTCGACCCGCACTATCTCTACTATCCGAGTGGAACGCTGCTGATCGCGCCGGTCGCGATCATCGACTACGAGCTGTCACGCTGGCTGTTCATCGGGCTCAACGCCGTGGCGATTCTGCTCGCCTGGTATCTGCTGCTGCGCCTGTTCAAGTTCGGTCTGGGCTCCATCGCCGCGCCCGCGCTGCTGCTGGCGATGTTCGCTTCCGAGACGGTGACCAATACGTTGGTCTTCACCAACGTCAACGGCTGCCTGCTGCTGGCCGAGTTGGCGTTCATCACGCTGCTGCTGGCGCGCCGGGACCTCTGGGCAGGCGTGGCGCTGGGATTGAGCATCGCGGTGAAACCGACGCTGGCGCCGTTACTGCTGGTCGCAGCCGTTCGCGGCCAGTGGAAGGTGTTCATCACCGCGCTCGGTGTGCCGCTGGTGCTCACCGCGATCGCCTGGCCGCTGTCGGCGGACCCCGAGAAGTTCTTCACCCACGTGATGCCCTATCTGGCTGAGACCCGCGACTACTTCAACAGTTCGGTGGGTGGCAACGGGCTCTACTACGGATTGCCCGAATGGCTGATCCTGCTGGTCAAGGTCCTGATGGCCGGTGTGGTCGCGGTATCGCTGTGGCTGCTGTGGCGCTACTACCGCCACGACGAACTGTTCTTCGTCACCACGTTCTCCGGGGTGTTGCTCACCGCGTGGTTCCTGCTGCCGTCGCTGGGCCAGATGTACTACTCCATGATGGTCTTCCCGTTCCTGATGACCGTGGTACTGCGCAATTCCGTCCTGCGTAACTGGCCCGCGTGGCTGGCGATCTTCGGGTTCATGACCTACGACAAGTGGCTCTCCGATCGCTGGCAGGGCGTCGGCCGCAATCTCGAATACCTGCGGGTGACCTTCGGGTGGGGCCTGCTGCTCATCGTCGTGTTCTGTGTGCTCGGCGACCGGTATCTGGCGGCGCGTCGCGAGGGCAGGCTGCAGTTCGGAATCGACCCGACGTGGATCGAGAGTGCGCCCGATTCGCGGGACGGCACCGATGAGCCCGCGCCCGTCGCACCGGTCGAGGACACTGCGCCGCCCCGCGAGGATCCGGTGGCGCCGGTCGAGGATCGCGAGCCCGCGCTCAAGTAGTTACCGGCCGGTGACGCACCGCTCACGGCGCGCACCGGCCGAAACCATTAGCGTGGAGCCATGAGTTCCGATACTTCGTTGCCCACGCCGCGCATCCAGCTGACGCCGCAGCAATGGCGGGCGAAACTGGATCCCGAGGAATACGCGGTCCTGCGCGAGGCCGCCACCGAGCGTCCGTTCATCGGCGAATACACCGACACCAAGACCGAGGGCGTCTACACCTGTCGCGCCTGCGACGCCGAATTGTTCCGCAGCACAGAGAAATTCGACTCGCACTGCGGATGGCCGTCGTTCTTCGATCCCGCCGATTCCGACGCGGTGATCCTCAAGCCCGACGACACCCTGGGGATGCGCCGGGTCGAGGTGGTCTGCGCGAACTGCCACAGCCACCTCGGGCACGTCTTCGAAGGCGAGGGCTACCCGACGCCCACCGACCAGCGCTACTGCATCAACTCGATCTCGTTGCGCCTGAAGCCCGCCGCCGAATAGCGGTCACACGAGACCGCGCACGTCCCACACCCACACACCGCCCACCTGCTCGGCCGGTACGCCGAGCAGGTCGTCCACGGTGCGACGCAGGGCATCATCGCTCTGTGACGGCGGCAGCACCAGCACATCGGCGCCCCAATGACGCAGGTCCGCGACGGCCTGCTCGCGCCGAGCTCGGTCGATGACCGGAACCGTACCGGTCTTGCGGACCAGCATGAGCAGAACGGCAGTGGATCGGGGGTCGGCGCCATAACCGGCCCCACGGTCCGCGCCGACCGGGCCGACGAAGTAGCCGCCGACGAGCGGGAAGGCGAAGTCGGCGTCGATCTGCCATCGCAGCGCGATCGAATCTCCCGAGGTGGGCGGCGGTACGATCACCACCGAGCCGTCCGAGACGTACTGCCGCACAGTGCCGTCGGCGAAGAACGTGGGCGTCTGGGGGCGTTCGGTGACGGGCAGCACGGTCGGCGCGATGGGCAGCAGCGCGAAGGCCAGGGCGCAGAACCAGGCAACGGGTCGCCGCCGCGTGGCAGCGGTGCGCAGCGATTCGATCGCCCGCTGAGTGCCGAGGACCAGGACTATCGCGATGGCCGGAATGGCTATCATGGCCAACCGCGATTCGATCATCCCGTTCAGCGGCGAGATCCATCCGAAGGCCAGCCACGGCATCGGAATCATCGAATACTCACCCTCGCCGAAACGCACGACGCCGTCGAAGGACATCACAATGCCCATCGACAGCGTCGTGAACACCACCCCGACGATCACGGCGGCCCGCACGATGCGCTCACGCCGCAGGTAGAACACGGCCGCGGCGACGAGCAGCAGTAGGGGCCAACCGAAGTAGGTGTTGTCCTCGGTCGGATTGATGCTCACATCGGGGCCGAACGAGAACATGCTGCCCGCCGATTCCGGCGAGAACTGCACCAGCGACAGAATGTCGTTGCCGGTCCGGCCGATCCCCACGAATCGATACGACTGCGGTCCGGCGAACTGCCACCACAGCCCGAAACCGGTGAGCGTCAGCGTGATCAGCGCCGCGAGCAGTATCGACGGGGCCGCCGCGCGCGCTGTGCGCGCGATGGCGCGCGGGGTGCGCAAGTAGGCCAGGGCGAAGGCCGCGAAGCCGAGCGCGAAGATCAGCAGCGGCTCCTCACCCAGCGTGAGCTGCAGCGCGACCAGCAGTCCGAGCGCGACGGCGGCGCGTGGCTGCCAGACCGGTCGCGCCCCAACGGTGTTCTCCGCGTGCCTTGCCATCCTGATGACCCGCACAGCGATGAGCGGGAGCAACACCAGAAAGACGAAATTCGCGTGCCCGTTGGTGTGCGCGATCATCGCGGGTGCGAAGCCGCAGAACAATCCGCCGATGGCCGCGGCGAATTTCGAGCTCACCAGCTCGCGCGAGAATGCCCAGTACCAGGCGAACGCTGTGCTGAACAGGCCGAATGTCAGCGCCGACACGAAGGTGACGGTGGGCCCGAACAGCAGCGTGATCGGGGTGAACGGCACCCCCCAGCCGTACATGAGGGTATTGGCCATCATGTTGATGCCGTCGGGATAGTTCTGCAGCTCGGTGCTGAACGGACTGTCGAGGTGGGTGAGGTTTCGCGCGGTGATGGCGTAGAACCACTCGTACAGCGTCTGGTCCTGATCACTCTTGCTCAGGTAACCACTGCTCGGGTTCCACCACAGCCCGGCGAGGACGAAGACCGCGAGCGACAGGTAGCAACCGGCGACGATCAGGTCGGTGCGCGCCGAGCGCAGCCACTGCACCGGAGTTCGCCGCGACTCGACCGTTTCCGGTGCGGTTCGATCGGTCACTGCTGTGTCGGATCGACCCTCTTCGGTTCGATCCGTTCCCCACCCTGATACCACGCGCGAATCTCTCTCACCCTCAACGCCACAATCGGCCCGCTCACGATACTCGAGCGGGAGACCGCGGCGATACCAGGCCGAGGAGAAAGGCCCTCTCCACGAGAGGGCCTTCGGTGTTTGCGCCGCTTACGGCAGTGCGGTGAGCAACTGTTCGACCTCGACGCGCGGACCGGTGAAGAACGGCACCTCTTCGCGCACGTGCAACCGCGCCTCGGTGGCCCGCAGGTCACGCATCAGGTCCACGATCCGGTGCAACTCGGGGGCCTCGAAGGCGAGGATCCACTCGTAGTCGCCCAGCGCCATCGAGCTCACGGTGTTGGCCCACACGTCCGGATATCCGCGCGCGGCCTTGCCGTGATCGGCGAGCATCTTGCGCCGCTCCTCGTCGGGGAGCAGGTACCACTCGTAGGACCGCACGAACGGGTAGACGC
>NZ_JBHWZY010000511.1:0-5061 GCF_042727815.1 Nocardia sp. NPDC060220 | reverse complement strand
GACCCGAACCCACAGCCGGCGGCGGTCCGATTCCGCGTGCGCGGCGAGGAAATCCGCGGTTCGATTCCTGGCCGCCGGCTTTTCCGCGGCCGCGACGGCGTCCTCGAGATCGATGAGCACGATATCGGCGGCCCCAGTGGCCGCTTTCGCCATTTTCCGCGCACTGTCGCCAGGAGCGAACAGCCAGGACCTGGCGTCGATTCCGCGGTGTCCGATGCTGCTCATGAACGGTCCCTTCGATGGATTGGGTCGGCCGGTGTGGACACCGCAGCTACGGAGCGAATCCCTTTGCCGTAATCATTACGGTACTACATACAGTAAACAGGCGGCGAGAATATTCGACGCGCCGACGACACCGGTTCGGCTCCTCACCGTGATCGGCTCGACGAGTCGATAGAATGCCTCGCGGTATCATTTACTGTGGCGCGTACCACCAGGGCTGGCGGCGCAGCGTCGACAACAGTTAACGTCGGCAACCCAGGAACTCACAAAGGTGGTTACGGCATGGCGAAACAGCAAGCGACTGCGGATAAGCGGCAGCGACGCGAGCGCGGGTCCCTGAACCCGGAGGATATTCTCGACGGCGCATTCGAACTCGCGGAAGATGTGTCCCTCGACAATCTCAGTATGCCGATGCTCGGCAAGCATCTGGATGTCGGAGTCACCAGCATCTACTGGTATTTCCGCAAGAAGGACGATCTGCTCAACGCCATGACCGATCGCGCATTGGAACAGTATGCGAGCGAGGCCCCGTTCATCCAGGCGAGCGACTGGCAGGACACGATGCGCAACCACGCCAGGACCATGCGAGCGACGTTTCTGGGCAACCCCATTCTCTGCGATCTGATCCTGATCCGATCGGCGCTGAGCCCCTTGGCCGCTCGCCTGGGCGCGCAACTGACCGAACAGGTGATCGCGAATCTCATGGAGGCCGGCCTGACGCTCGACGATGCCGTCGACACGTATTCGGCGATCCAGTTGCACACTCGCGGATCGATTGTCCTGCAGCGGCTCTACGACAAGAACAAGGAATCCGGCGACGAGCGCGGCGCCTACTACGAGCATCTGACCATTTCTCCGGAAACCACTCCCCTACTGGCCGAGGCGGGAGCACGGGGCCATCACAGCGGCGCTCCCGACGACACCAACTTCGAGTACGGCCTCGAATCCATTCTCGAGCGCGCGAGCCGATTGATCGACTCGACACGTCCGTCGACACCGCGCAAGAGGGCCGCCCCCGCCAAGAAGGCGGCGGCTGGACCTGCGAAGAAGACGGTCGCGGCGAAGAAGACCGTCGCAGCCGAGAAGACCGCCACAGCGAAGAAGACGGTGGCAGCCAAAAAGACCGTCGCAGCCAAGAAGGTCGCCGCCCCGCGACGAAGCAGGTCCGCCGCCAAAGCCGAATAACCAGCGACATATCGGCATCCGGTTCGATCGCCGTCAGCTCGGCGGACGACGAACGTTCCATGCCCCGGTGAAGGCAGCTTCGCGTTTCTGAGCGAACGCCGCATATGCCTCGGGAACATCGGTTGTCGCGAAGTTCACGGCCTGCGCACGCGATTCACTGGCCAGCGCCTCGTGCATCGTCCGGTCGGCGCCTTCGTTGAGCAGGGCCTTGGTCTGCGCGACGGCGATCGGCGGGGCGGCCGCCAGCCGGTCGGCGATCCGGTCGACGAAGTCATCGATCTCGGGCTCGGGGGTGACCCAGGTGAGCAAACCGAGGTCGAGCGCCGCCGCGGCATCGATCGTCTCGGCCAGCAGCGCCAGCCGCTTGGCCTGCTGCACTCCGACGAGCTTGGGCAACAGCCACGAACCGCCGCAGTCCAGCGAGAGCCCACGACGGGCGAAGACCTGGGAGAACGTCGCGTCCGGCGTCGCGACCACCAGGTCACATCCCAACGCCAGATTCCATCCGGCGCCGACCGCGACACCACGCACTTTGGCGACGGTCGGTATCGGCAGATCATGCAGGCGCTGGGCGACGTCCGAGATCGCCTGCAACTTGGCGAACGGCGCGGCATAGGGATCACTGTCGGTGACGTCGGCGCCGGAACAGAACGATCCACCCGCCCCCGTCAGAACCACCGCCCGCACCGCGGGGTCGTGCGCGATCGTGTCCAGAGCTTCGCGCAGGGCGGTCCACAGTCCGATGGTGATCGCGTTCTTGCGATGGGGGCGATGCAGCGTCAGGGTGCACACCCCGTCGCGCCGGAGTTGATGCAGCACAAGCTCTTCGGTCATCTGGTCGACTCCTGTACTAGAGGAAGAGATCGACGGTCAGCGGCGCGTTCCCCGGAACCGCCCGATACCTGTCCAGGTCGGTGATCCCGTGCTCGGCCAGGACTTCCTCATCGATCAGGAAGTTGCCCGTCGTGTGTTCGGCGGGTGAGGTGAGCACGAGGTAGGCGGCATCGGCGCAGATCGCCGGTGTGCGTGACGTGGCGATCCGCTCCTCGCCACCGGCCCGGTTCCGGATCGCCGCCGTGGCGATCGTGGTGCGCGGCCACAACGAGTTCACGCCGATGCCGTCGGCGCGCAGTTCCTCGGCCAGTCCCAGCGTCGTCAGCGACATACCGTATTTGGCGATGGTGTAGCCGAGATGGGCTCCGGCCCAGCGTGGCTCGAGGTTCAACGGTGGCGACAGAGTCAGGATGTGCGGGTTGCGCCCGGCCAGTGCCGATTTCCGCAGGGCCCCGATAGCAAGCTTGGACAGCAGGAAGCTGCCCCGGCAGTTGATGTCGAGCATCAGGTCGTAGGCCTTCATCGACAGAGCCTCGGTGGTGGCGAGGTCGATCGCCGACGCGTTGTTGATCACGATGTCGATCCCGCCGAAGCCTTCGACCGTTCGATCTATCGCCGCCGCGACCACGGCGTCGTCGCGCACATCACCGACGACCGCGAGGACCGAGCCACCGGCCTGTTCGATCTCCGCGGCCGCGGTATGCACGGTGCCCGGCAGCTTGGGGTGTGGCTGATCGGTTTTGGCGATCAGGGTGATGTTCGCCCCGTCGGCGGCCACCCGCTTGGCGATCTCGAGCCCGATGCCGCGGCTGCCGCCCGACATGATCAGGGTCTTGCCCGCGAGTGGCCTGTCACTGTCCGGCATCACCGGCTCCAATCTGTTCGACCCCGACTCGAATTCCGCCGAAGGGCAGGGCGAGCCACGCGGGTTCTCCACCGGCTCACCGTCTCGTCCGCATCGCGCACTGCCGTCGAGACGCTGATGAAAACCTTCCAGTTGCCATTACAGTAATATCACCAGTCAAGGTCGGGCGCCAGCGGCTGCCGACCCGATCCGCCGAGCGACTTGGCATTTCCACCCTCCCGAAGGAGCAGCACACATGGCCTATGTCATCACCCAGCGTTGTTGCAACGACGCCACCTGCGTCGCCGAGTGCCCGGTCGATTGCATCCGCCCTCGGCCGGACCACCCCGAATTCGCGACGGCCGAAATGCTCTACATCGACCCCGACACCTGCATCGATTGTGGTGCGTGCGCGGACGCGTGCCCGGTCGAGGCCATCTTCCCCGAGGACCGCCTGACCGCGTCGCTGGCCCGGTTCCGCGATATCAACGCCACCTATTTCCAGCATCATCCGTTGGGCTCGACGTTCGATTCGATCGCGCCGACGCCACGGCTACCACCGGGTCTCGACACGCTCCGGGTCGCGATCGTCGGTGCGGGCCCCGCCGCGTGCTACGCCGCCGATGAGCTACGGCGGCGCTGCTCGGCCGAGGTCGAGATCTTCGACAAGCTGCCGACACCATGGGGACTCGTGCGCGCCGGGGTCGCTCCCGACCATCCGGGCACCAAGACCGTCACGCAGTTGTTCGACTCCGCGTTCCGTGGCGACAGCGTCGGCTTTCACCTCAATGTGGAAGTGGGCGAACATATCTCACACGCGGAGCTCATGGACCACCATCACGCGGTGCTCTACGCCGTCGGTGCGTCGAGCGACCGCCGGATGGGCGTGCCCGGCGAGGACCTGCCCGGTTCGCATTCGGCCACGGAATTCGTCGCCTGGTACAACGGCCACCCCGACTACGCCGATCGCGTCTTCGACCTCTCGGGGCCGCGCGCGGTGATCGTCGGCAACGGCAACGTCGCCCTCGACATGGCCCGCGTGCTCACGGTGTCACCGGACGAGCTGGCCGGCACCGATATCGCCGACCATGCCCTGGCCGCGCTGCGCGAGAGCAACATCCGTGAGGTCGTGCTGCTCGGACGGCGCGGCCCGTTGCAGGCCGCCTACACGAGTCCGGAGTTCATGGCGCTGCGGCATCTCGAGGGTGTGGACGTGATCATCGACGAGGCCGAACTCGTGCTCGACCCGGTCGACCACGCTGCCCTGGACCACCCGGACGCCGGGCCGTCACCGCGGTTGAAGTACGCACTGGCCGAGGAATACTCGCGTGACCCGGCCACCCCCGAGAACAAGCGGATCGTGTTCCGCTATCTGACTTCTCCGATCGAGATCCACGGCGGCGAGCGGGTCGAATCCCTCGAGTTCGCCCGCAACGAACTGATCGACCGGGACGGACAACGGGTGGCACGGGCCACCGATCAGACCGAGCGGGTGGAGACCGGCCTGGTGTTGCGTTCGATCGGCTATCGCGGAGTCGCCGTGGCGGATCTGCCCTTCGACGAAGCACTGGGCGTGGTGCCCAACGAGCACGGTCGCGTCATCGGCGCGGACGGCTGCCCGGTCGAGGGTGTGTATGTCAGCGGCTGGATCAAGCGTGGGCCGCGCGGTGTCATCGGCTCCAACCGCGTCGACTCTGCGGAGACCGTCGAGCACCTCGTCGCCGATTTCGTCGCGGGCAGACTCACCGCGCCCGCCGGCGATCGGGCCGCCCTCACCGCGCTGGTCAACGAGCGGCAGCCCGATGTCGTCGATCGCGCGGGATGGAAAGCCATCGACCAGGCCGAGCGGTCCGCCGGTGCGGCGACCGGCCGACCACGGGTCAAGTTCACCGATCACGCCGATCTGCTCGACGCGGCACGGACAGCGATGGCGCGCTCCTGAAACGACTCGACCGCCGCTTCGGTGTCGAAGCGGC
>NZ_JBHWZY010000510.1:0-5070 GCF_042727815.1 Nocardia sp. NPDC060220 | reverse complement strand
CCGGGTGGGATCCCGATGATCCCCCCTGGTAACTCGAGGCATAGCCCCGAGTTTGTCGGGCCGGGCCTCTAGCTTGGGTGCTTGCTTACCAACACTTTACCAAGCTATCTACGACAGTGTGTAGCTGGGTGGGATTATTCCTGCTCGGAAGCCGTTTCGCTGTCTCCCGCGCGTGTCGTGACGTACGGAACCTTCTGGCTCACAACGCCGTACGTCTCCGCACCGAGGACGATCAGCAGGGCTCCTACCACCGTAAAGAACAGCGCGGGCCCGCTGTAGAAGTCGAACTGCTTGAGCACCACGATCACCAGCAGCGCCACCAGCAACTTGCCGACCCAGCTGACCAGCATCACCGCACCTGCCATGGTCGGCGGCAGCTTCGCGCCGAGCAGCACCGCGACGACCGTGGTGAGGATGAACCCACCACCGATCGCGGCGCCGAGCAGCGCCCCCCACAGACCGGGCATCCCGGCCACCGCGGAGGCGATCGCCACCGAGACGACGACGAGCACGCCGAGGCCGATCAGGCCGTAGCGCAGCGCGGCGCGCAGAGGGGCGTCAGGGCCTGGCACGGTTTCGGGTGTAAAGCTCACGGCCCGAACTTTACCTTGCGGGCCGAACTCAGTGCTGCGTCGACTCCGACCTGCGCACGGACGGGATCGCGGTCACTACCAACGCGAACACCAATCCGCCTGCCACCAGCAGGACAACAAGGCGTCTATCCATCAGCGAAGTTCCCACCGCGCCGAACGCGAGAACACCGACCCATAAATAGATCAGCAAGACCACGCGACGGTGCGAATGCCCGATCTGGAGCAATCGGTGGTGCAGATGCATTTTGTCCGGTGTGGAGAAACTCACGCCGGCGCGCACCCGGCGCACGATCGCCAGCAACAGGTCGAGCACCGGAATGAACATCACCGCCCCGACCAGCAAGATCGGCGACAGCAAACCGACAATGTCGCGCGGTCCGTAACCCTGGAGTGGAATTCGCCCGGAGGCGCCGGTGGATACCGCGGCCAGGATCAAACCGATCATCATCGAGCCGGTATCGCCCATGAATATTCGGGCGGGCGAGAAATTGTGCGGCAGAAATCCGAGGCAGGCACCGGCCAGCGCGGCGGCCAGCAATGCGGGCGGGTAGGTGTCGACCGAACCGCCCTGGTCGTAGAGCAAACCGATGGAGAACACGAAAACCGCGCTCGCGCAGATCAAACCGAGACCGGCGGCGAGGCCGTCCAAACCGTCGACGAAGTTCATCGCGTTCACCAGGGTGACGGTGATGCCGACGGTGACCAGGCCGCCCTGCAACGCGTCGAGCACAACGGTGGTGTCGTTGAAGGGGTTGTAGATCACGTACCAGCTCAGGCCCATCACGGCCATCACGCCCGCGGCGGTGATCTGACCGACGAATTTGGTGAGCGCGTCCAATCCCCACCGGTCGTCGACGATGCCGACCAGCACGATGATCGTCGCGGCGACCAGCACCGCCGGGATATCCGGGGCGTAGTCGAAACCTCTTCGCAGCGCGGGCAATTGGTGCGCGAACAACACCGCGGCGACGACGCCGACATACATGCCGACACCACCCATCCGCGGGACCGGCTTCACGTGCACATCACGCTCACGTGGCACCGCCACGGCGCCGAACGCGATGGCGAGCACCCGCACGCCTCCGGTGGCCAGGAAAGTCACCGTGGCGGAGACGAGCAGCACGAGCAGTAGCTCGCGCAGGGGAACGACTGAGCTCATCAGCGGCGTGCGATCACCGCTGCGCGGAGCTGATCAGGGCTTCCGGCACCATCCCGAGCACCTCCGCGATATCGGCCACCGACACAGCACCCTCCCGCAACACCCGCGGCTGATCCGCGGTGAGATCGACGATCGTCGAAGCCACAGCGTGTTCGGCCGGGCCGCCGTCGAGATACACGCTCGCCAGCGACCCCAACTGCTCGCGCGCCTGCGCGGCGGTGGTCGCGGGCGGCTGCCCCGACACATTGGCGCTCGACACCGCCAGCGGCCCGACCTCACGCAACAATTCGAGCGCCACGGGATGCAACGGCATCCGCAACATCACCGTGCCACGGGTATCACCGAGATCCCACGCGAGCGAAGGCGCGGCCTGCACGACAAGACTCAGCGCACCGGGCCAGAACGCGCGAATCAAGTCCCGCGCCTGCGGCCGCACCGAGAACACCAGGCCGTCGATGGTGTGCCACGACCCGACGAGCACCGGCACCGGCATATCGCGTCCACGGCGCTTGGCGGCCAGCAGATCGCTCACCGCGGCGGAATCGAACGCGTCGGCGGCGATGCCGTAGAGCGTGTCGGTAGGCATCACGACCAACCGACCGGACTTCAGAGCGCTGGTCGCGGCGGTGATGCCCGCCGCACGCGAATCAGCTTCGGCACAGTCATAGACGGTACTCACAGCGTCTGTCGCCTCTCCGCGAATTTTTTCCGGTCGTTGGTGCGCGCAAGAGTCTAACTCCCAGGCTGAGGCCGCAGTGCCGGGGGACTTTTGGGCATGACCGGGCGCCTGATGCTCAGAGTGTGCTGGTTGGCCACTCGTCGACCGAGTCGCGGCGTCAGCCCGGCAATTGGGCAACCGTCCAGAGTTTGCCGGTCGTCGGCGGGAGCTACGCTGAACCGGGTCTCACGCGCGCAGATGCGAACTCGGGCCGGGCCACCGAGGCCACTCACGCCACCATCGGAATCGACGGCGATCGAGGCCGGCCCAGGCCACGCCGGATTCGCCTGCGATCAGGGACTGTCAGGGCGCCGGGCGACCACGAAGCGGGGCTTGTCGGCCAGGTCGACGTGTTCGACGACGTCGGTGAAATCGGCTGCCGCCAGTAGCGCCGCCACTCCCCCGCCATTGGTGTCGTCGTGTTCTATGCCGGTGGCGCCGCCGGAGTTCAGGAGACGGGCGATGGTGGGGATCATCGCCCGGATGACGTCGAGGCCGTCCGGGCCCCCGAAGAGGGCGCGGTGGGGGTCGTGGTCGGCAACCTCGGGGTCGAGGATCGCGGCGTCGGGGATGTAGGGCGGGTTGGCGACGACCAGGTCGACGCGGCCCGTCAGCGGGGCGAGCAGGGCCGGATCGGTGACGTCGTCGGCGTGCAGGGTGATCGGGGTGTCGCCCCCGGCGATACGGGTGTCGGCGTTGCGACGGGCCCAGGCGAGGGCGGCGGGGTCGAGTTCGACGGCGTGGACCTCGGCGTCCGGGCGGGCGTGCGCGATGGCCAGCGCCAGTGCGCCCGAGCCGGTGCACAGGTCGACGACGATCGGCGTGTGGTCGTGCGGAAGGGTCTCCAGGTAGGCCAGCGCCCACGCGAACAGCAGTTCGGTCTCCGGGCGCGGGACGAACACCCCGGGGCCCACCGCGAGGTCGATCTCACCCATCGCGGCCGTTCCGGTCAAGTGCTGCAAGGGAATTCGAGAGGCCCGCCGCTCGATCACCGCGCGGTACCGATCGGCGACCTCGGGCTCGACCAACGGGATCATCGCCAGCCGCATGCGCTCGGTACCGAGCACATGGGCCGCCAGGTTCTCCGCGTCGGGCATCGGCGAACCGACGCCGGCCTCGGCCAGCCGGGCGGCGGCTTCGACGATCAGCGGCCGCAACCGCACCCGCTCGGTCATCGAACCGTCCGGTCCATCACGGCGCGCTCGCAGGTCAGCCGCTGCTCGCGTCGATCGTTCATCCGAGCGACCTCGGCGTGGCCGTGGCGGGCGTGATGAGGCCTGCGACCGCCCCGGCCGAGCGGTCCACGTCGGTGTCCCGCGGGGCCGCCGGTGCGGGGAGTCGACTGCTCATGCCGGTTACTCGGCAGCCATTCGCGCGTCGCGGTCGGCCTTGCCGAGCGCGTCGAGCAGCGGGTCCAGATCGCCATCGAGGACGGCGTCGAGATTGTGCGATTTGAACCCGATGCGGTGATCGGCGATCCGGTTCTCCGGAAAGTTGTAGGTGCGGATCCGCTCGGAGCGGTCGACCGTGCGGATCTGGCTGGCGCGACCGGCCGCGGCTTCCTGGTCGGCCTGCTCCTCGGCCAGCGCTTGCAGCCGGGCGGCGAGCACCTGCATGGCGCGCGCCTTGTTCTGCAGCTGGGAGCGTTCGTTCTGGCAGGTCACCACGATGCCCGAGGGCAGGTGGGTGATGCGCACCGCGGAGTCGGTGGTGTTGACGCCCTGGCCGCCCTTGCCGGAGGACCGGTAGACGTCGATGCGCAGGTCGGTCTCGTCGATCTGCACCTGCTCGACCTCGTCGGGCTCGGGGTAGATCAGCACGCCCGCGGCCGAGGTGTGAATGCGGCCCTGCGATTCGGTCACCGGCACGCGCTGCACCCGGTGCACCCCGCCCTCGAACTTGAATCGCGACCACACCCCGTCGCGCGCGGCGTCCTTGCTCTTGATCGACAGCGTCGCGTCCTTGTATCCGCCCAGGTCGGAATAGGTGACATCGAGCGTCTCCACCTTCCAGCCGTGCCGCTCGGCGTACCGGATGTACATGCGCGCCAGATCGGCGGCGAACAGCGCGGATTCCTCGCCGCCCTCGCCGGACTTCACCTCGAGCACCACGTCGTCGCCGTCGTGCGGGTCGCGCGGGGCGAGCAAGTCGGCGAGAGCCTGTTCCAGCTCCACCAGCTGTGTCTCCAGCCCCGGCACCTCCGCGGCGAACGAGGCGTCGTCGGAGGCCAGCTCACGGGCGGCCTCCAGATCGTCGCGCACGGTCTCGAGCTTGCGATAGGTGCTCATCACCGGTGCCAGCTCGGCGAACCGCTTACCCACCCGTCGCGCCGCACCCGCGTCGTTGTGCAACGACGGATCGGCGAGCTGCATCTCCAGGCCGGCGTACTCGGCCAGGAT
This sequence comes from Nocardia sp. NPDC060220, assembly GCF_042727815.1. Lineage (NCBI taxonomy): Bacteria > Bacillati > Actinomycetota > Actinomycetes > Mycobacteriales > Nocardiaceae > Nocardia > Nocardia sp. NPDC060220. The sequence goes on along the minus strand of NZ_JBHWZY010000510.1, from coordinate 201 downwards.
GTCGTCGATAGCGGACGGCTGCGTCACAGAGAGTTCCTTATGTGTGGGAAAGCGATGACCTCGGGCAGAGAAACCACCGACGCCCGGCCTGCTGATGCAGTACCCGGCGTCGGGTGAGGGAACTAGGAGGCGTCTTCGGCCTTATTGGCACCAGCGCGCTTGCCCTAGCGAGCCACCAAGCGAGCCACGCGGCCCCCGGTG
>NZ_JBHWZY010000509.1:0-5072 GCF_042727815.1 Nocardia sp. NPDC060220 | reverse complement strand
GGCCCCTACGCGCTGCTCGGCGCGGCGACCACGGCCATCCTGTTCGCCCTGCACGGCGCGATCTTCCTCGCGCTCAAAACCGGTGGTGAAGTCCGCGACGATGCCCGCATATGCGTGCGGATCCTGTTCGTGCCCACGGTGGCGATTGTCGGCGGGTTCGGGCTGTGGACTCAGCTCGCCTACGGCTCCGGCTGGACCTGGGCCGCGCTCGGCGCGGCCGTGCTCGGCCTGGTCGTCGCCGGTGGGGCCACCGCCGCGGCCCGTGACGGCTGGGCGTTCATCGGCACCACCGTCACGATCGCCGCGGCCACTATCCTGCTGGTCGGCTCGCTCTACCCGAACGTGATGCCCTCGACGATCGACCCCGCGTTCGATTTGAACATCCACAACGCTTCCTCCAGCCACTACACCCTCCAGGTGATGAGCTGGGCAGCGGTCCTGTGCACCCCGGTGGTCCTGATCTACCAGGGCTGGACCTACTGGGTCTTCCGCAAACGACTCACCGTCGAACAGATTCCCGAACCGACCGGGCTGCCGCTCTCGAAATAGGCTTTCGGCAACTGCGCAGTGTGAGGGCCTGCCGAGTAGGCGGATCGCCGGCAGGACAGGCTACGCAAACGCGAAACCCTCATGACGCCTACCCGTATCAGCGCATCGGTAGCCGGCCGCGTTCAGCGTAGGGGTGCCGCGGACGAGTTCACGGAACGCCCGAGATCGCGAAGCCGGCCGGCAAGACGCGCTCTGACGTCCGGCCAGTCTTCCACCGTGATCGAGAACAGCACGGAGTCGCGAACGGTGCCGTCGGCGCGCCGGGAATAGCGGCGCAGTGTGCCTTCGTACCGGGCGCCGAGGCGCGCGATGGCCTGTTGCGAACGGTGATTGCGAACATCGGTTTTGAGCTCGACGCGACCGGCACCCAGCGTGTCGAACGCATAGGCCAGGAGCAGCCACTTGGCCTCCGGGTTCACCCCACTCGCCCACACGCCCGGGGCGAAGAGGGTGGCGCCGATCTCCAACCGGGCGTCCCTCGCTCGGGTTTCGAGATAGGAGGTCATCCCGACGATCGCACCGACCGGGTGGCCGGCGATGGCCCGGCGCGTTCGGACAATCCACAGATGGTTCTCCGGCGTCGCGTGCCACGACCGCAGGAACACCTCGAGTTCCTGTCGATCGCGCGGACGAAACGGAATGTGGGCCCACACGACATCGTGCTCGAGCACCGCGAACAACTCGGCCGCGTCCGCTGCCGGATCGACCGGGCTCAACCGCACTGTCTCACCGACGAGTTCGGCATCCGGGGCAACCGGCCACTTCAGCTCCGGCCACACCTCATCGGTCGGCCGCGGGTCCGGCACCGGATCGAAACGCTGCACGTCGGCAAGACCATCCTGAGGCACAGCGCGATCATAGACCGGCGTCGATCACGTTCCCCGGCGCTGGATCGCCCGCGGCAGCGTGCCGCTGCGCTAGGCGATCAGTTTCACGCTTTTCAGCCAGTCGTAGGCGACGTCGGCGGGGTCTTCTCCGTCGATGTCTACGCGGCCGTTGAGTTCTCGCATCAGGTCGTCGGTGAGCAGTTCGGAGATCGTGCCGAGAAGTTCGCGCAGTTCGGGGTTGGCGTCGAGGACGGGGCCCCGCACGACCGCGGTCCCGCTGTAGGGCAGGAAGAACTTCTTGTCGTCGTCCAGGACCACCAGGTTCAGGTTCTTGACGCGGCCGTCGGTGGTGTAGACCATGCCGAAGTGGCAGGGAGAGTCTTTGGCGGTCGCGGTGTAGACGACGCCGGCGTCCATGCGGGTGACGTTGCCCGCGGGCACACCGTTGGGATCGTTGTAGGGGATGCCGTATTTCTGCAGCATCGGAATGAAACCATCCGAGCGACTGAAGAATTCGTCGTCGACACAGAACGTTCGTTCGGCAACCGGCAGCGCGGCCACGTCCGAGAGTGACTTCACGCCGAGTCGCTGCGCGGTCGGTGTCGACGCACCGAACGCGTAGGTGTCGTTGAAGTTGGCCGGGGGCAGCCATTCCAGGTCGTAGTCACGCTTCTCGACATCGTGGACGCGCTGCCACAGTTCCTGCGGGTCCACGATCGTCTCGGTCTCGTTGTGGTAGTTGACCCAGCCGGTGCCGGTGTATTCCCACAGCACGTCGGCGTCGCCGTTGAGCTGGGCCTGCCGTGACGAGGCCGATCCCGGCGCGCCGGTCAGATCGGTGACCGAGGCCCCCGCCGCGGCCAGGTAGGTCGCGGTGATCTTGCCGAGCAACACCCCCTCGGTGAAGCTCTTCGAGGTGACGACCAATTTCGCGCCGTCGAGGGGACGTTCGCCGCCGGGCAGGCTCGCGTCGTGGAAGGTGCCCGACGAGCTCACCAGGCCACACCCGGCGAGCAACGACAGCGTCGCGACCAGCGCGGTAATCAACGGGACTCGCCTCATGAGACACCTCGTGGGGTCGCGGCCAGTTCGACGAGTCGGCCGAGCCAATCGATGATCAACGCCAGCAACCCCACGAGCACGGCGCCGGAGATGAGCAGCTTGGGCAGGAACAGGGTGACACCGGTCGTGATCAGCGTGCCCAGGCTGGTCGCACCGATGAAGGTACTCAGCGTCGCGGTGCCGACCAAAATGACCAGCGCAGTGCGCACGCCGTTGAGGATCACCGGCACGGCCAGCGGCAATTCGACCTGAACCAGCGTCCGCCCGGCCGAGAAGCCGATGCCGCGAGCGGCCTCGATGGTGCGGTGATCAACCTGCCGCAGCCCGACGATCGTGTTCTGCAGGATCGGCAGGATCGCGTAGACGACGAGACCGACGACCGCCGTGCGGAATCCGGTGCCGAGCCAGAAGGTGAACAGCACGAGCAGTCCGACGGCGGGCGCGGCCTGACCGATATTGGCGATGTTGACGGCGATCGGCTCGAACCGCTGCAACGCGGGCCTGGTCAAGGCGATACCGAGCGGAATCGCGACCACCACCACGATCAGCGTGGCGACCACCGTGAGCCGGATGTGCTCGAGGATCGTGGTCTGCAGATTGGCCCAGCCGAGCGAGGCCTGTTCGGTCGCGGTGAACGTCGACGACTGATACCAGAGCACGTATCCGATGCCGATCACGACGATGATGAGCGGTTCGAACCACACATCGATCGGGACCCGGCGCAGACGGTTCATGCCGGTCCGGCCGATCCGTGTTCGTCGTCGGCGGCGACGACCGGGGTGGGTGTGGGATCGGAACCGTCGACGTAGGTTTCGTAGGACAGGTCCTCGGCGGCGGCGTGCCCTTCGGCGAGCTTGGTCTGGATCACGTCGGTCACCGAGCCGATGTTCAGCGAGCCGACTACGGCGCCGCGACCGTCGGTGACCAGGGTCGCGCCCTGACTGGCGGCGAGCATGGCGTCGAGCGCGTCGTTGAGGGTCGAGGACTGCGCGACGACGGGCAGCCGGCGATCGAGGTAGTCCGAAACCTCCGGCTTGCTCGCCACTTCCGGCAGCGAGGGCCACGACCGCGGCCGCCCCGCGTCGTCGACGACCACCACCCAGGTGTGTCCCGCGGCTTTCGCCCGCCCGATCACGACCTGCGAGGATTCGCCGATCTTGGCGGTGGTGACCGGGTCGACCTCCACATCGCGGACCCGAGACACCGTGAGATAGGCCAGTTTCGCGCCCGATCCGACGAACTCCTCGACGAACGGCGTCGCCGGGTCGGTGAGGATCTCCTCCGGTGTCGCGTACTGCTCGACGTGTCCGCCCTCGGACAGGATGAGCACCTTGTCACCGAGTTTGGTGGCTTCCTCGAAGTCGTGGGTGACGATCACGATGGTCTTGCCGAGTTCGTGCTGGATCGCGATCAGACTGTCCTGCAGGCGAACCCGGGTGATCGGGTCCACCGCGCCGAACGGTTCGTCCATCAGCAGCACCGGCGGGTCGGCCGCGAGCGCGCGGGCGACGCCGACACGCTGCTGCTGGCCGCCGGACATGTCCTTGGGCAGACGGTCGGCGAAGGTCGCGGGGTCGAGACCGACCAGATCCAAAAGATATTCGGTGCGTTCGGCGATTCGCTTCTTGTCCCAGCCGAGTACCCGCGGGATCGCGCCGATGTTCTTGGCGACCGACCAGTGCGGGAACAGCCCACCGGACTGGATGACATAGCCGATCGACTGCCGCAGCTTGTCGGGATCTTCGCGGGTCACGTCACGTCCGCCGATGAATATCCGGCCCTCGGTCGGCTCGATCAGCCGGTTGATCATCTTGAGCGTGGTCGTCTTACCGCAGCCCGAAGGTCCGACGAACGCGACGATATTGCCGGCCTCGATCTCGAGGTCCAGACGTTCGACGGCGGGGGTGTCCTGGCCCTTGTACCGCTTGACGACCCCGTCCAAGGTGATGGAATCGCCGGTCACGTTGCGCTGGGGCGCGGTCGGCGCGGGCTGGCTGGTCACATCGGTCATCACAGTCCCTTGGCAATCGTGAGGCGTCCGAGCAGGACGAGGAGCGCGTCGAAGACCAACGCGATGGCAACGATGAGAATGGTTCCGGTGAGCGCCATTTCGAGCGCGTTGGCCCCGCCGAGACGCGACAGTCCGTTGAAGATCAGCGAACCGAGGCCGGGCCCGAGGACGTAGGCCACGATCGCGGCGACACCGACGATCATCTGGGTCGAGACCCTGATCCCGGTGAGGATCACCGGCCAGGCGATCGGCAGCTCGACGGTGAGCAGGATCCGCCACCGCGAAAGTCCGATGCCGCGCGCGGATTCGACGACCGTGGCAGGCACCGATCGCAGCCCGACGATCGCGTTACCGATCACCGGCAGGGCCGCGAAGAACGCCAGCATGATGAACGACGGCACCACACCGAGGCCGAACGGGACCAGCAGCAATGCCAGCAGCGCCAGCGAGGGGATCGTCAACGCGACCCGGCTCGAGGTGAGGGTCAACGCCGATGCCAGCGGCAACCGATACACCGCCACCGCGATGAGGATCGCGACGACGGTGCCGACCAGCACGGTCTGAAAGGCCAGCGACGCATGCTGATAGGTGAGGAAGGTCAACACCTCGCCTCGGTCCTGGAC
>NZ_JBHWZY010000508.1:0-5099 GCF_042727815.1 Nocardia sp. NPDC060220 | reverse complement strand
GTCGCGCCGATTCGCCTCGACCAGTTCGGCGCCCTCTGGTTGCAGAGCCTGTCGCTGGGCGCCATCCAGATCACGGTCGCCCTCACGGTCAACGCCATGATCGTGCTCGGCGCCGCGGGCCTGGCCACCTTCCTCACCGCCCGCCCGCTCTGGCTGCGCACCCAGCGCTACCTCATGGGCACCGCTCTCGGCACCATCGCCGTCCTGCTCGCCACCGACAAGGCCCGCCCCACCCCCGCCTGAGGTGCGTGCCGCCGCCGCATCCCCACGCGAAATCGGATCGCCACCAGCGGGTGGGCCGGTCGCCGTCGCCGCGCGCCTGCGTGTCACGCTGCTTCGGAGCAGCGAGGCGGAAGGATTGCGTGGTGAGCGTTGGTGTGCTGGTGACGGCGTTGGCCGGGCCTTCGGTCAGCGAGCTGGACTCGGCCGTGAACGCGGTGCATCGGGGCGGCGAGATGATGGGGGTCATCTCCTTCGCCGCGTCCGGTGCGCTGGTCGCGGTGCGCAAGCGGCTCGATCTGTTCGGGATGGTGGTGCTGGCGTGTGCGACCGCGCTCGGCGGCGGCATCGTGCGTGACCTGCTGATCGGGCGAACTCCCCCGGCCGCGTTCACCGACCTGACCTATCTGTCCGCGTCGATAGTCACCGCGCTGGTCCTGTACTTCATCGCGCCCTCGCGCCGGCTCACCAAGGGACCGCTCGAGATCGCCGACGCGATCGGGCTCGGGCTGTTCTGCGTCACCGGGACCGTGATCGCCGACTCGGCCGGGCTCGGCGCCCCCACCGCCGCCCTGCTCGGCATGACGACCGCCATCGGTGGCGGCGTGATCCGCGATGTGCTCAGTGGCGAGGTGCCCACCGTCCTACGCCCGGACCAGGACCTCTACGCGATTCCGGCCCTGTTCGGCGCGGCCGCGACCGCCGCGCTGCTGTCATTCGACCTGTACCGAGCCTGGACCGGGCTCCTCGCCGCAGCGGCGGCGGTGGGGTTCCGGCTGCTGGCCCGGCGCTATCAGTGGCACGCACCGCTGGCCCGCCACGCGCGCGACTGACCCGTCCCGTCGGTGACCACGGCCGGTCGTTTCCCGGTGGAGCGGCTCATCGACGGCACCGGGTCAGGGCACCGTGGTGTCGGCGCGGAGCCGGCGGATGCCTTCGTCGATCGTCTCGTCGCGCTTGCTGAAGGTGAAGCGCACCAGGTGTTTCCAGTCCGCGGGGCGATCGGCGAAGACGCTCACCGGCACGGCGGCGACGCCGAGCCGGGCCGGGAGTTCGCGGCAGAACGCCAGTCCATCGTCGGCGCCGAGCGCTCGGATGTCGGCGCAGACGAAGTAGCCGCCGTCGCTGGCCGAGACCGTGAAACCGGTGTCGCGCAACGCCCGCGAAAGCCGCGTTCGCTTGTCCGCCAACCCGGCACGCTGGGCGAGCACCCAGTCCGATTCCTCGTTGATCGCGTACGCGACGGCGGGCTGGAACGGCCCGCCGCCGACGAAGGTGAGGAACTGTTTGGCCGCGAGCACACCGTCGAGCAGCGGCGCGGGCGCGCACGCCCACCCGATCTTCCACCCCGTGACATTGAACGTCTTCGCCGCGCTGGACACCACCACCGTCCGCTCACGCATCCCGGGCAGCGTGGAGATGCTGATGTGCTCGGTGCCGTCGTAGACGAGGTGCTCGTACACCTCGTCGGCCAGCACGAGCAGATCGTGCTCGACAGCCAACTCGGCGATCGCGGTGAGGTCGGCGCGGTCGAGCACGGCGCCGGTGGGATTGTGCGGCGAATTGATCATCAACATGCGGGTTTTCGAGGTGAGCGCGGCCCGCAGACTGTCCAGGTCGAGCACGAATCGGTCACCGTCGGGCACCAGGCGAGCTGTTCGTCGCCGCGCGCCCGCGAGCGCGATCGCGGCGGCGTAGGAGTCGTAGTACGGCTCGATCAGCACCACCTCTTGATCGGGCTCGACCAGACCGAGCACGGCGGCGCTGATCGCCTCGGTCGCGCCGACGGTCACCAGAATCTCGGTGGCCGGGTCGTAGGCGGTGCCGAAGCGGCGGGCGCGGTCGTCGGCGATCGCCTGACGCAGCACCGGCATCCCGCGGCCGGGCGGGTACTGATTGAGGCCGTCGGCGATGGCCGCGCGCGCCACCTCGAGCATGCCGGCGGGTCCGTCGGTATCGGGAAAGCCCTGGCCCAGATTCACCGCGTCGTGGCGGACGGCCAGTTCGGTCATCTCGGCGAAGATGGTCGATCCGAAGGGGCGCAGGCGGGCGACGGTGGGCGGCACAGGCGGCATCTCCGCAGCGTATCCCACTATTCGGCGACGTTGCCCAGCGATAGCGAACATGCATGTTTCACAAATGTTTTCCCGCTTTGACCTGCGCTATTGTGCGTTTCCCCAACCTCAGCTAGCCTCGCCGTGTTCTACCTCACACACCACTGCGTGGTGGTATATCGAAAGGGGCTCGCATGGCCTCACCTCTGCTCGACTTCATCCTGCAACCGGCTGCGTCGGAGGTAGCCGGTTCGGCGTGGCAATTCATCCACGATCACCTCGTCGCCAGTCCGATCGTCGATTGGTTCACCGGTTCGGCGACGCCGGACAACAACATGGGTTCCTCGACGGGGGACTTCAACCTCGGATCGTCGACCGGCGATCACAACTGGGGCTCCACCTACCCGTAGAACGTCCGCGATGCGCGCTGGTCCGCATCGCTACGCCGATCAGCTCAGCGCTGTGAAGTGAACCGCTGACCTCGCAGGGCCTCGACGGTGCTGCGGGGTCAGCGGAGGCGGGCGCCGGACAGTTTCGTCACGTTGGCGAAATCGTAAGTCGCCCAGATCTTTCCGTCTCGCACTGCGAAGGCGAGGACACGCACGGGTCGTCCGAACGGCGAGTTCGGGTCGGTGATCACCAGCCCCGATTGCCCGTTCACCGTGGCGGCGCCCAATTCCAGCCCGGATTCTTCCTGATGCCTGCGCCAGAGGCCGAGCGCCAGTCGGGCGACCTTCTCCTGTCCGGCAACGATATTCAGCGCGGTCTTGGTGGTGCCGCCCGCGTCGGCGGTGAATGTCGTGTCCGGATGCAGCGTGGCGGCTACCGCGGAGACATCACCGGTGGCCAGTGCGGCGAGGAACCGCCGCACCGCCTGATCGTGCACATCGTCGGCGACCGGTTCCGGCGCTCTGGCCACCGCCCGGCGCGCGCGGACCGCCAATTGTCTTGCGGCATCGGCGGAGACGCCGAGGATCTCGGCGATCTCGTCGAAGGGCACCGACAATCCCTCGTGGAGCACCAGCGCCACCCGCTGCTGCGGCGTCAACGCGTCGAGCACCACCATCGCCGCCATCCGGCTGTCCTGATCGCGCACCACCACGTCCAGGGGGTCGGGTGTGCGCGACGACGAGGCCGCCGAGACGATCGGTTCCGGAAGCCACTGCCCCACGTAGGTTTCGCGGCGCACGGCGGCGCTTCGCAAGTGGTCGAGGCAGATTCGGCTGACCACGGTCGTCAGCCAGGCGCGCAGATCGTCGATCTCGGACTGGTGCACGCCGGCCATCCGCAGCCAGCTCTCCTGCACCGCGTCCTCGGCATCGCCGACACTTCCGGTGAGCCGGTAGGCGACCGAAAGCAAGTGCGGTCGATGCGATTCGAACAGGTCGGCGAGAAACGGGGAAACCATCGAGTCAGATCCTACGGAGTACCCACTCGCGCTCCGCCCCACGGGTCGGCGCCGGTGATTTCGCACACGATTTCCCCGGTGGGAAGTTCGTGCCCGGCTTCATCGCTCGCGTCGCACCTGCCGGTGAGGTGCGGCGGGTCGCCGACCGGCTCGGCGCGGGCGGACCGTGAAAATCCGGCGAGATTCTCGGCGTCGACTGTCAGGATGGCCGGATGTACGAGCACACGCTCACCGACGGAACCGTCTGGCTCACCCGCCCGACCGGAGCCGATATCGACCGCATCGTCGAGTGCTGTCAGGACCCTGATGTGCAGCGCTGGACCACGGTCCCCGTCCCGTATCACCGCTGCGATACCGAGGAATTCCTCGACCGGGTCGTGGCCCCCGGCTGGGCGGACAACGCGCCGGTCTGGGCGATCCGCACCGCCGAGGACGGCCGGGTCGAGGGCATGGTCGGCCTGCATACGCGCGGACCCGGCACCTGTGAGATCGGCTTCTGGCTCACCCCAGCGCACCGTGGCCGCGGGCTGATGTCGCGGACGATCAACCTGGTCTGCGACTTCGGTTTCGACGCCGACGGTCTCGCCCTCGACCGGATCATGTGGCGCGCGATCGTGGGCAACATCGCCTCGGCCGCCGCCGTCCGCCGCAACGGCTTCCACTACGAGGGGATGGCTCGATCGGGCGGGGTGCAGCGTGGAGCGCGGGTCGACGAATGGGTCGCGGCGCGCCTGCCCACCGACCCCGCCGTGCCGGTCGACGGGTGGCCCACCGAGGCCGGTGCCGACGGCCGATAACGCGCGGTTCGACCAGTTCGCCGACACCCCGCCCACCGCGCAACTCACCGAACGCCGCCGACGCTACCAACCGCCCGAGCCCTGTGGTGAACGATCAGTTCGGGCGGTCGGTGGCTCGGCGAGCCGTTCCCCGGTGAGCGGAGATCGTGGTGGGGTCTTCGGGCCAAGCGTGTTTGGGGTAGCGGCCGCGAAGGTCGGCGCGGACCTGTGGCCAGCCGTTTTTCCAGAAGGAGGCCAGGTCGGCGGTGACAGCGACGGGGCGCTGAGCTGGGGACAGCAGGTGCAGCAGGATGGGGGCTCGGCCGTCGGCGAGGGTGGGCGGGTCGGTCCAGCCGAAGATCTCCTGGACCTTGACCGCGAGGATCGGCTGATCCGCGGAGTAGTCGAGGCGAACGCGGCTGCCGGAGGGGACTTCCAGGCGTTCGGGGGCCAGTTCGTCCAGGCGGGTGGCGGCGGGCCACGGGAGCAGGCGGCGCAGCGCGGTGCCCGCGTCGAGGCGGGCGAGGTCGGCACGGCGGCGGGCGGTGGATAATTCGGGGCCGAGCCAGACGTCGAGGTCGGCGAGGAGTGCGCCGTCGTCGACGGCGGGCCACGGCGCGCCGAGGGTGCGATGCAGGAAAC
>NZ_JBHWZY010000507.1:0-5112 GCF_042727815.1 Nocardia sp. NPDC060220 | reverse complement strand
CTCAACTACGCCGAGTGGGGCGCCCCCTGGCGCTTCTACATCGACAACGTCCTCGACGTGCTGGATTTGCGGGCCGTCCTCGTCGACGTGCATGGATACGGCGGCGGTGGCGATGACGCGCCCGGACTGCCTGGCGACGATCGCGAGGGTGGCGAAGGAGCGACCTTCGTGCTGGCGGGTCACCTCGTAGCGCAGCGGCGCGTCGTAGCCGCCTTCCTTGGCGAAGAGGGTGTGGATCGACTTGACCGATTTGTCCGGGCAGGCGAGTTCGGCGGCGCGGACGAACTGCCCCAGGATCTGGCCGCCGAAGAGCCTGCGATAGCTCAGCGGCAGATGGGGTCCTTCGAACACGGTCGTAGAAGGGCTGAGGTCGCTCTCGTCGGCGGGTGACACACCCAGATCCAGGCTGGCGAGCAGGCTGTTCCAGAGATCGGTCATAGTCGAATCTTCCTATTCTACCTGAAAGAGAATTATGTTCTGCCGGTGCCGGTGCCGGTGCCGGTGCCGGTGACGCCCGCGGCGCAGAACTCCCAGACTTCCTCGGCGGTGATCGGGCGCGTCGCCATGTCGTCCTGGCCGCCGCTGGACTGGGCGGTGAACATCACGGTCTGCATCGTCATGGCGGCCACCCGGCGGGGATTGAGGCCGGGGCGCAGCGTGCCCGCCGACGCGGCGTCGGTCACCAGGTCGACGAAGAGCGCGAGTAGTGGTGCGTGCGCGACCTTCACATGGGCGGGATGGGTGACCAGCAGGCGCGGCGCGAAGTCGGTGAACAGCGGGTGGCGATCCCGGGGATCGGAGCGGCACAGCGAGAACAGCAGCTGTACCGCGACTCCGAGCCGGGTCAGCGGATCGTCCTCCTCGGCCGCCGCCAGGCGGATCTGCTCGGCCGTGCGCAGCAGCGCGTCCTCGAACAGGGCGAGCAGCAGTTCGTGCTTGCCGTCGAATTGCAGATAGAAACTGCGCAGCGACTGACGCGACCGCTCCACCACCTCCTGCACGGTGAAATCGGTGCTGCCGTTCTCGGAGATGATCGACTGGGCCGCTTCGAGGAAACGCTGCACCCGCTGTTCGGCCCGCAACCGGGTGGACTTGATCGACCGTTCCACCGCGCGTTGCTTCCAGGCGGGTTCCGCGCGCTCGCTCATAGCTGCACCAGCCGCGCGGCCGTGCCCGAGGCGCGTGCGATGGCGCCCGCCTCGCGGACCAGTTCGCGGGAACTGCCGAGCAGTCCGTCCAGGACCAGCACCCGGCGGATGTGGCGATGCAGATCGTGTTCGGCGGTGAAGCCGATGCCGCCCAGCGTCTGCTGACAGTGCCGCGCGGTGATCAGGGCGGCCCGCCCCGCGGCGGCCTTGGCCAGCAGCGACCCCAGATCGTCGGTGGCCGCGGCTAGGGTGGCCTCGGCGCCCTCGATGGCGACGAAGGTTTCGGCGAGACGGTGCCGGATCGCCTGGAACGAGGCCACCGGCCGCCCGAACTGCACGCGATCGACGGCGTGGGTGCGGGCCAGCGCCAGCATGGCCCGGCTCGCGCCGGTGAGCCACCAGCCCAGCGCCCGTCGGCCCTGCGCCAGTGGGATCGGCGTCCCCGCCGGGACCGCGCGGATCGGCAGATCGGCGTCCAGGGTCGGGGATCGGTCGGGGCCGGACGCGTCGTCGGCGTGGTCCCAGCGCACCCAGGTCCCCCCGGACCAGGGCAGCGCGACCGGGTCGTCGGCGGACAGTCCGCCCGCCGCCCGGACGACGTCATTGAGCAGCGGCGCGTGCGCGCCGGTCTCGCCGAGCAACCGGAACACCAGGGGGACAGTGGCATCAGGCGCGTCGGTCAGCATCTCCTGCCAGCCCAGATCGACGAGCGCTGTGTGCAGCTGCGCGCCGGAGACGTCGCGCATGGTCTTGCGCAGCGTCTGGGCCAGCAGATCGAGTTCGGCAGCATCCACGGTTCACTCTTTCCCCAGGTCGAGCAGTCGACGCGCGATGATGTTGCGTTGGATCTCGGCGGTGCCGCCGTAGATCGTCGCGGCGCGTGAGTACAGGTATTCCGCGCGCCATGGTGAATCGGCGAGCTCGATGACGCCGGGCAGCAGATCGCGGACGGTGTCGAACAGGTGCTGTTCGGCCGTGGCGAGCAGCACCTTGTCGACGGAGGTCTCCGGGCCCAGCTTGCCGCCGGCCGCCAGACGCTCCTGCGTCGCCAGCGAGCGGCAGCGGATGGTGTGCAGGGCCAGATGGAGGGCGCCGAGTTCGGCGTCGTCGTGGCCGGCCCGGTCGTCGTGCGCGGTCTGCTCGAGCAGCTGGTCGAATCGCGTGTAGAGATAAGCGATCCGGTGCCAGAAGCAGGTGGAGCGCTCGTGTGGGAGCAGATCCATCGCGATCCGCCAACCGTCGCCCGGTCGGCCGAGCGTGCGGTCGGCGGGCACGACGACCTCGTCGAAGTACACCTCGGCGAACTCGTCGATGCCGTGCATCGTGCGCAACGGCCGCACGGTGATGCCGGGGGAGTCCATGTCGACGAAGAACGCGGTGATCCCGTCGTGGCCGATTCCGGTGCGGGTCAACAGGACACAGCGCGCCGAGTACTGGGCCAGGCTGGTCCACACCTTTTGACCGGTGATCACCCAGCGATCACCGCGCTGCTCGGCCTTGGTGCTCAGGGAGGCGAGATCGCTGCCCGAGCCGGGCTCGGAGAACCCCTGGCACCACTGTTCGCGGCCGCTGAGCAGTCGCGGCACCATTTCCGCCGCCAGCTGCGGGCCGGCGTAAGAGATCATCGTCGGCGCGAGCACCTCGATCATGGAATAGATGCCGGGCTCGGCGAGGTCGCGGGTCGCGACCTCCTCGCCGAGGATCGCCCGCAGCACCGCTGGTCCGCCGAGACCTCCCACCTCGGCGGGCCAGCCGTACCGCATCCAGTCCGCGTCGTAGAGCGCGCGCCGGACCCTGGCCAGTTGCTCGACCTGTGCGTCGAGCGAATGGTCGGGCCCCGCGGACAGGTCGTTCGCGTCGAGCCAGGACCGCAGACCGGTCCGGAAGTCGGCGCGGTTCACGCACTCGGTCGTTCGAAGGCGTGCGGACGGCCGGAGTCGTGGTCGCCGTTGCGACGGATGAACGTCATGGCCCTGGTGCGCAGCCGCCAGCCCGCGTCGGTGCGCGCGTAGGTATCGCTGTAGTAGCCGATCCGCATGTCGTGGGTCGACTGCTCGATGAAGCACAGCGGCTGGGTGCCGCTGGCGGTGTCGCCGTCGATCTCCAAGGCCGGTGTGCCGGTGAGGAACAACCCCTTCGGCGCCGCGGCGACGAGATCGGGGAACTCGTCGAGCGGGTAGGTGTCGCCGAAGGCGCTGTAGTTGCCGTCGGGGGTGAACACCGCGATCAGGCCCTCGATGTCGCCCTTGGTGATGGTGACCGCGTACCGCGCGAGCAGCTGTTCCAGCTCGATCACGTCGTCAATTCTGGACAAAGACTTTTCCGCCTTTCATCACGAACCGCACCCGCTGGGTGACGGTGATGTCGGTGAGTGGGTCGCCGGGAACCGCGATGATGTCGGCGAGCAGACCCTCGGCCAGCCGGCCCCGGTCGGTGACATCGATCAGTTCGGCGGCCGTGGTGGTCGCGGCGCGCAGCACGGCCAACGGGCTCATGCCGCGATCGACGAGCGCGACCAGCTCGTCGGCGTTGCGGCCGTGCGGGATCGCGGGGGCGTCGGTGCCCACCGCGATCTTCACCCCGGCCTTGTAGGCGGCCAGCACCGAGGTGCGGGCGCGCGGGAACATCTGCGCCGCCTTGGCCTGGAGCTCCGGCGGTGCTTTCGACACATCCATGGCGTCGGCCAGGCGGGTGGTCGGCACCAGGTAGGTGCCCTTCTCGACCATCAGGGCGATGGCGTCGTCGTCGATCAGGAAGCCGTGCTCGATGCAGTCGATCCCCGCCTCGACCGCGGCGCGCACCGCGTCGGCGCCGTGGGTGTGCGAGGCGACCCGCAACCCGCGCCGGTGCGCCTCGTCGACGATCGCCCGCAGTTCCTCGGACGAATAGTGTTGTGCCCCAGGCGCTCCGGTGAGCGACATGACGCCGCCGGAGACACAGACCTTGATCAGCTGCGCGCCGTGCTTGATCTGGTACCGGACCGCCTTGCGCACCTCATCGACACCGTTGGCGATGCCCTCCTCGATGCTGAGTTCCAGCACGTGCGGGGCGAACGCGGCGAACATCGTCGGATCGAGATGCCCGCCGGTCGGGGTGATCGCGTGCCCGGCGGGCACGATGCGCGGCCCGTCGACCCAGCCGGCGTCGATGGCCTTGCCGAGCGCGACATCGAGCAGATACCCGCCGGTCTTGACGAACAGACCGAGGTTGCGCACGGTCGTGAAACCGGCCCGCAGCGTGCGGCGGGCATTGCCCACCGCACGCAGCATTCGCAGCGGGGGATCATCCTGAACGCTGGAGGCCAGCCCGGTCTCGCCGCGCCCGCCCATCAGGAGGTTGACCTCCATGTCCATCAGGCCGGGCAGCAGGACGGCGTCGCCGAGGTCGATGATCTCGCCCTCGGGTTCGCCGCCGAGGCCGACGATCCGATCACCCTCGATCCGGATGACTCCTGGTCGGACGATCTCGCCGGTGTCGATGTCGAGGTACCCGGCGGCCAGCAGCGTCAGCATGATCAGACCACCGGCTCCCGGATGAGGTGGACCATGGCGGCGCCGGAGTCGGGCACCCGCGCCTGCTTCCAGACCTCGACGGGGAAGGACACGTTCACCAGCGACTGCATCAGATGCAGCAGTGCGCGGGCATCCTCGGGCAGGTCGTCGAGCGGGAACTTGTCGCAGTAGGTGATCGCGTCCTCCAGCCGGGGGAACGCCTTGTCGTAGAACTCCTGCATGTCGGGCATGCTCGAGGCGAGACGCTTGGTGTGGCGCTGCGGCTCGGTGGGCAGGACCCAGTCGGAGAACTGCTCCAGATCAGCGAATTCAGCGGGCAGCAGTGGCATCTCGGTACTCCTGAACCTTGTCCTTGGCGACCTTGTGCAGGTGGCGCAGCAAGATCTCCTGGTCGTTGAGGGGGAAATCGGACACGATGCGGGTGGCCAGCATCGTCTGGGTGGCTTCGAGGG
>NZ_JBHWZY010000506.1:0-5116 GCF_042727815.1 Nocardia sp. NPDC060220 | reverse complement strand
ACCATGATCAGCGCGACCGCGGGGATGTTGATGCCGAAAGCCCACCGCCAGGAGAAGCCGGCCAGCCAGCCGCCGAGCAGCGGGCCGAGCGCCGCGGCCGCGCCGATCGTGGATCCCCAGATCGCGAAGGCCTGTCCGCGAGCCTTTCCGGTGAATGCCGCGTTCACCAGGGCCAGCGAGGTCGGCAGGATCATCGCCCCGCCGACGCCCTGCAGGAAGCGGGCCGCGATGAGCAGGCCGCCACTCGGTGCGAGCGCGGCGAGCAGGCTGGTGGCGCCGAAGACGACCAACCCGATCAGGAACAGCCTGCGTGCGCCGTAGAGATCGCTGAGTCGACCGGCGACCAGGAGGAGCGCGGCGAAAACGATCGCGTACGACTCCTGGATCCATTGCGCCTGAATCGAGGTGATCGCCAAGTCCTCGACGATCGGCGCGAGGATCACGTTCACGATCGTCAGGTCGACCACGATCAACGCGACGCCGAGTGAGACGGCGATCAGCCCCAGCCACAAGCGCAGCGGTGGAGTCTCGGTTTCTGTCCGCACTATACCTCCGTCATGAAGTTACTTTACGATGAAGGTAAATGGCGGGCCGGTAAGTTGTCAATCGGTGATCGACGAGAGGACGAGATGGTGGAGCAGACATCCGGCGATGTCGCGATGCGGCGGCAGCGGCTCGCCGCGGGGCTCATCGACTACGGCGCGAGCTTCACCGAACTGGGCCGCCGATTCGCGGAAACGCTGGGCGTGCACTCCACCGACGCCTTCGCGCTGATGGAGATCGCGGCCGCCGAACACGCCGAAGAACCGCTGTCTCCCGCGCTGCTGAGCAAGCGGATCACCCTGACCTCGGGGGCGATGACCACCCTGCTCAACCGGCTGGAGCAGGCGGGATACATCACCCGCAGCCGCGAGCACACCGATCGCCGGGTCGTGACGTTGCGGTGCAGCGCGAACGCTCGACAGCTGGCCGACGAGTTCTTCCACCCGATCAACGCCGAGCAGGACGCGATCCTCGCCGAATACGAGCCTGCCCAGCTCGCGCAGTTCGAGCGGTTGCTCGAGCGATTGCGCACGGCGATGGACCCCGGACAGCCGAAGGGCGCCCCGTAGTCGAGTCGACGTTGCGGGGCGCCCGAGGGGGTAGGCCGGTCAAGCCGCGCGGGCGGCTCGCAATCCCCACGCGTCGGCCAGCAGGCGGTGTGATTCGAGCCGGTCGGCGTGGTCGTGGGTGATGGTGGTGATGAGCAATTCGTCTGCGCCGGTAACCCTTTGGAGGGCCTCGAGCCGCTCGACCACGGTGGTGGGCGAGCCGACGATCTGCGAAGCCAGGCGGTCGTCGACGAGGCGGAGTTGATCCGGAGTGAGCGGGGACGCTGTTGCGGGATCGGGGTATTCGGCCGCGCCGCCGCTGCGGATGCTGTGCACCCAATGTCCGTACGTGCTCGCGAGGTGGCGGGCGGTGTCGTCGTCGGCCGCGGTGACCACGTCCGCCGAGACGATCACGTGCGGTTCGGCCAGCTGCGCCGACGGCCGGAACGCCGCCCGATACGCCTCGACCGCGTCCAGCGCGGACCCTGGTGCGACGTGGTAGGCGGCCGCGAACGGCAATCCCGACTTGCCCGCCAGCTCGGCGCTTTCGCCCGCCGAACTGCCGAACAGCCACAGCTCGGTGTCGATGCCCTCGCCGGGAACGGCGTGCAGCTCGACACCACCCGGGGTGAAGTAGCGGCCGTCGAGGAGCGCCTGCACCTCGGCCACCTGGTCGGCGAAGTCCAACGACTCCGCGCCGGGCTGCTGCAGCGCCTCGGCCGAGGCCAGGAACTTCGTGCGGTCGGTGACCCGGCGTGGATCGAACGGTGGCGGCACCACCACACCGTCACGCACCTCGGTCCGGCCGGTGACCGTGTCCACTATCGGGTGCCCGCCCTTGGTGGTCGTGGCCGCGGCGCCGAACTGGCTGCGCCGATGCCCCGACCGGCCCAGACCCAGATCGAGTCGTCCCGGGTACAGCGCGTCGACGGTGCCGAAGGCCTCCACGATCGAGGCGGAGGTGTGATGGCCCACCTGCACCGCGCCGGTCCCCACCCGGATACGCGAGGTCGCCGCGGCGACCAACCCGAGCAGCGTCAGCGACGACGAACTCGCCACCGACACGAAATGGTGTTCGGCCAGCCAGTATCGGCGATACCCCCACTGCTCGGCCTGCCGGGCGAGGTCGACGGTATTGCGCAGTGCCTGTGCGGCACTGGACCCTTCGCTGATCGGTGACAGATCGAGAATCGACAGCGGCACGCTCATAGCTTCGGATCCTGTTCTCCCGCTTCGATCGCCACGCGCAGCCGGTTCTCACGGGGGGCGACAGGGCAGGTGGCGAAGTCGGTGAACGCGCACGGCAGGTTCACCGCCCGGTTGAAGTCGAGGGTGACGGTGCCGTCGGCCTCGACCGCGCCGAGGGCGAGCGAGCGGGCGGCCGGGTAGGTGGTGACACCGCTGGTGGCATCGGTGAACAGCACCTTCAGGTCGTCGGGGGTGCCGAAGGCGAGCAGTGCCTCGTGGCTGTCGCCGATGCGGAACTCGATGATTCCCGCGGCGCTGTGGTGGTGCTCGAGCCCGTCGACCACGGCGCCGGTGGTGACGGTGCGTGCTTGCCCGAACGCGGTGAAACGCCCGGTCACCACCCAGCGCGGATCGGCCGGGTAGGCCGCGACCCCGGTGAACGCGGTCAGTGTCGGCGTGGCCGGATCGTGCACCCGCACCGCGTACTGTCCGGAGCGCCGGATCACCTCGAGGACCCTCTCCTCGTTGAGCACGCTCACCCCCGGGGCGCCCTCCACGGGCGTCACGATCTGCACGCCGCCGATCCGCTCGCCGTCGACATCGAGCCGGTCGGCGGGCTGCGCGGTGATGAACACCTTGTCGTCGGTGACCCACCAGGTGCCGGGGACGCCGTCCAGGCGGGCCGGGCTGTCGGTGAGCCAGTGCAACCCCGCCAGGCTGAGCCAGCCGAGGGGATCGCGCAGGCCGTCTTCGCGGGCGTTATGCCAGCGCGCCCAGTCGTCGGCGAATGTCGTGGTGGGGGTCGGGTTCTCGACGGTGATCGTCATGACGCGCGTGCTCCTTCGGCGACGGTGTGGTGGTGGGGGTGACGCAGACCGAGATGGTCGCGCAAGGTAGTGCCGGTGTATTCAGTGCGGAAGCTGCCGCGTTCCTGCAGTTCGGGGACCACGGTGTCGACGAATTCGTCGAGCCCGCCGGGTGTCAGGTGCGGGACGAGGATGAAACCGTCGGACGCGTCGGACTGCACGTACTGGTCGATCTGCTCGGCGACCTGGGCGGGTGTGCCGATGAACTGCTGGCGGGCGGTGACCTCGATGATGAGTTCGCGGATGCTGAGGTCGCCCGCCTCCGCCTGTTCACGCCACGCCTTCGCCACGGCCAGTGGATCTTTCGTGTGCCGGACCCGGCCGCGGGTGATCTCCGCGGCGGCGTCGGGCTCGACATCGGGCAGCGGGCCGTCGGGGTCGTAACCGGAAAGGTCACGGCCCCAGACCTGTTCGAGGAAGGCGATCGCGGTCTGCGGGCTCACCTGCTGGTAGCGGATATCGCGGGCCCGTTCGTGCGCCTCGTCGGTGGTGTCACCGAGGACGAACGTGGCCGCGGGCAGCACCAGCAGATCGCCGTGTGCGCGACCGTATTTCGCCAGTCGGCCCTTGACGTCGGCGTAGAACTTCTGGCCCGCCTCCAGAGTGCCGTGCCCGGTGAAGATCGCGTCGGCGGTCTTCGCACCGAACTCGCGGCCTTCGTCGGAATCGCCTGCCTGTAACAGCACCGGATGCCCCTGCGGGCTCGGCGGGACGACGAACGGTGCCGCGAAGTCGAACTGTGAACTGCGGAACGCGGTATCGGGAATGTCGCGGGCGAAGATCCCCCGCTCGCGATCGATCACCAGCGAGTCGGTGGGCCAGCTGTCCCACAGTGCCCTGGTCGCGGCGACCACCTGTTCGGCCCGCCGATACCGCTCACCGTGTTCGAGGTAACCACCGCGCCGGAAGTTCTCGCCGGTGAACGCGTCCGAGGAGGTGACCACATTCCACGCGGCCCGGCCGCCGGAGAGGTGATCGAGCGAGGCGAACTGCTTGGCGACCTCGAAGGGTTCGTTGTAGGTGCTGTTGATGGTGCCCGCCAGTCCGAGCCGCTCGGTCACCGCCGCCACCGCGTTGAGCACGGTGAAGGTATCCGGCCTGCCGACCACATCCAGGTCGTGGATCTGCCCGCGATGCTCGCGCAGCCGCAATCCCTCGGCCAGGAAGAAGAAGTCGAACAGGCCGCGTTCGGCGGTGCGCGCCAGATGCTCGAAGGACACGAAATCGACCTGCGATTTCGAGGCCGGATCGGCCCAGACGGTGGTGTTGTTGACGCCGGGGAAGTGCGCGGCGAGGTGGACTTGCTTGCGTGGTTTCGAGGTCACCGCGCTGCTCCTGTCGTGGCGTATCGGCTGAGTGGACGGGGGAGACCGAGGCGCTCACGCAGGGTCGCGGTGGTGGTGGTCGGCGCGAGCGCGGATCGATGGGTGGTGAGCTCGGCCAGCGAGGCGTGCAGGGCCAGCGGTCGCAGGACCACGCCGTCGACGGCGTCGGCGTGCGTGATCTCCGTGAGGAGATCGTCGAGCGCGGCGGCGGTACCGACGTGGTGGAATCCGAGCGGCGGGTGGTCCGCCGCCCAGCGATCGAGCTCGCGCACCTCGGCGAGTGCGGTGTCTGCCGAATCCGCCAGGTGCACAGGCAGATCCAGCAGGATCTGCACGGTGCCGGGATCGCGGCCCTGCGCGGCGATCGCCGCGCGCAAGGCCGCGCGATGCGCGGCGGCGGTCGCGAGATCGGGGGCGCTGACGCGGATGATGTCGGCTCGGCGGACGGCGACCTCGGTCGACTCGGGGGTGTCGGCGCGGACCGTGATGACGGGTCGGCCCTGCGGCGAGCGCGGGGTGATCGACGGGCCCTTGACCGAGAAGTTGTCGCCGGCGAAGTCGATGTAGTGCAGGCGGTCACGGTCGATGAACCGGCCGGTGGGTACGTCGCGGATCTCGGCGCCGTCCTCCCAGCTGTCCCACAACC
>NZ_JBHWZY010000505.1:0-5121 GCF_042727815.1 Nocardia sp. NPDC060220 | reverse complement strand
GCCAGCGCCATCGGGAACAGTTTGTCCTCGGTCGACCAGACCACCAGCACCGGCACATCGACCGTGCCGAAGCGTTCGGCGGCGGCCACGGTGCATCGATTGTCGACACCGGCGGCGAAGCGGCGCAGATCATCGCGGATGGCGGCGTTGCGCCGGGCAGACCCCAAATAGGACTGCGCGATCTCTTGCGGCAGTTCATGTTTGGTGACCAGCCCGAATCCGAGTGGCAGGCGCTGCATGAACCCGAAGCGCATCGGCGCCAGCAGCGGCCGGATCACGCCGGGAATCTTCGCCAGCTTCAGCAAGCCCGCGAAGGGCTGCGGCGGGAACACTTCGTAGCAGTCGACGGCGGCCAGGACGACGCGGCCGATCCGTTCCGGTCGGCGGGTCATCAGGATCTGGGTGAGCGCACCACCGGTGTCGTTGGCGACGATCGTGACATCGGTGAGGTCGAGCGCGTCGAGGAACTCGGCGATCAGGTCCGCGATGCCGGTGGGACTGAGATCGGCGTCGGGCATCGGGATGGTGTGGGATCCGAGCGGCCAGTCGGGCGTGAGGCAGCGGTGGCCTGCGGCGGCCAGACCGGGCACGACCCCGCGCCAGATATCGGCGTTGACGAGCAGTCCGTGGACGAAGACGACCGGCGATCCGGAGCCGGTGTCGTGGTAGCGGATGCGGCCGGATGACAGGGCGATCTCGTGTGCCGGGCCGAGTGCTGAGCTGATTCCCATGGGGTCCTCCCCTGGTCGAATGCTGGGCACGTCCACTGTTACATACATCCCGTATGTATGTCTATACCCACCCTAGGGGATGTGGACGGGTGACCAGGTTCGCGTTACGGTCGAGCCACGCACCTGCAGAGACGGAGCTCACATGTCCGCGCCCGACCACATCGCGCCGAATTCCTCGGCCGATCTCGGCCTCACCGAGCTGTCCTCGGCCGTGGCCGACGGCAGTATTTCCTCGGTCGTCGCCGTCGCCGACGCGCTCGACCGGATCGAGGCGTCGCAGCCGTCGCTCAACGCGTTCCGGGTCGTCCGTCGCGACGCCGCGCTGCGGGAGGCGGCCGAGGCGGACGCGAGGTTGGCGGCGGGTGTGCGGCTGCCGCTGCTGGGTGTGCCGATCGCGGTCAAGGACGACACCGACATCAGCGGCGAAGTCACCGCCTTCGGGTGTGGTGGGGAGTTCACGCCGAAATCCGCGGACGCCGAATCGGTGCGCCGGTTGCGCGCGGCGGGTGCGGTGATCGTCGGCAAGGCCAATACCTGCGAGCTGGGACAGCTGCCGTTCACCAGCGGTGACGCGTTCGGCCACACCCGCAATCCGTGGGATCGCACGCGCACGCCGGGTGGGTCATCGGGCGGGTCCGCGGCGGCGGTCGCGGCCGGATTGGTCCCCGCCGCGCTGGGTTCCGACGGCGCGGGGTCGGTGCGTATCCCGGCCTCGTGGACCAACCTGATCGGGATCAAGCCGCAGCGAGGGCGCATCTCCACCTGGCCGCTGGCGGAGGCGTTCAACGGGCTCACCGTCAACGGACCGCTCGCGCGCACTGTGCGGGACGCGGCGCTGCTGCTCGACATCGCCGCCGGACCGCACGAGGGCGACCGGCACAAGCCCGCGCCCATCGAGGCGAGCGCGGCCGTCGGGCGCGATCCCGGCAAGCTCAGAATTGCGCTCTCCCTGAGCATTCCGTACACCGCGACCACCACCGCGCTCGATCCACAGATCGCGGCCGCCGTGCACGCGCTGGCCGCCACCCTGCGCACGCTCGGCCATACCGTCACCGTGACAGACCTGCACTACGGGTTGATGATCGGCGCGTCCTTCCTGCCACGATCACTGGCCGGGATCAGCCGGGTGCACCGGGATATGCCGGGCGCGGTCGTCGACCCGAGGACCACCACCAATGCGCGCATCGGACGCGTGCTCAGCGGACCCGCACTCACCGCCGCGCGTCTCGCGGAACCCCTGCTGCACAAGCGCATCGGCTCGTTCTTCGACGACTACGACCTGGTGCTGGCGCCGACCACCGCGACCCCTCCCCCGCAGGTGGAGGAGATCGATGGCATCGGCTTCGGTGCTACGAACAATCTGATCACCGCCGCATGCCCGTACACCTGGCCGTGGAACGTGCTCGGCTGGCCGAGCGTGAACGTGCCCGCCGGCTTCACCGACGCCGGACTGCCGATCGGTGCGCAACTGATGGGCACCGCCGACAGCGAACCACTGCTGATCTCGCTTGCGGCCCAGCTGGAATCGGAACTGCACTGGGAGCGTCACCGCCCCGCGCAGTGGTGGTGACCGTTCCTATCGGCCCGGTTCCGTCCACCCTTCGAGGTCGCTCTTGGTACCCGACGGACAACCTTCCTGGCCGGTCTGCCGGGGAAACATCATCAGGCAGCGCTGTGGTCCCGCGCCACCGACCGCGGTGGTGACCAGCACCGCGATCGACGAGCCGTCGGCGACGCGGCTGGTCGAGAAACCGAGAGTGCCGGTGACGCCGCGATAGTCGGACTCGCGTAGCTGGACCGCGATGGCGGTTCGGTTCGGCGGGAGGTCGGCCAGCACGCCACGGCTGTTGCGCACCGCTTGAACGAACAGGCCGCTCACGTCGAAGGCCAGACCGGTACGGTCACCCGCCCAGGTGGGCCGGTAGTCGGTGAGGTCGGGATAGCCACGGAGGTCCCCGATCAACCCCGCCAGTTCGGTACACAGCTGCTCGTGTTCGAACGGCACCGGCTGGTCGCCGAGCTTGCCGATGCCGCCGACACAATCGGCGCCGCCGAGCATGACCGGCGAGGCCTTGGACACATAGCGCACGGTGAGGTTGGCGGGAAGCGCGGCGGTGGCCTTCGGATCGGTGATCAGCCTGGTCACCGCGTCGTTGCCGAGGATCGCCGGGCCCGCGCCGCTGAGGCAGCCGCGACTCACCGATTTGGCGAAGGTCGGGAAGTCGTCGTTGCGGCCCGCGAAGAACAGCAGGGTGCGACGGTCGAATCCGGCGGTCTCACACGGTGCGGGGAAACGGTAGAGCTGCTGCTGTTCGCGCCAGCTCATACTCTGTTGGGCCACACCGCGTTTGGTGAGCTCCTTCTGCAGATCTTCCACCAGGGTGGTCACGTACAGATCACCGGCGGCCTCGGGGTGATAGATCGCCACCTTGTCGTAGCGCGATGCGCCGTTGAGGTCACGCGCACCCTGCACATAGTCGGCGACCAGACGGGCCTGCACGGTATTGCTCGGTGCCGCTTGGAAATACAGCGGCGATGCCTGCTCCAGACCATCGGCGGACAGGGTCGTGGCCACCGCGGGCACCCCGAGTTCACCGAGACGCGTGATGGCCTTGCGGGTTTCGTCGTTGCTGCGATCGATTCCCACCACACCGAGCACGCTGGGATCGTCGGCCACGAGCTCGCGCAGCGGATTGTCGACCACCCACCCGGCCTGGCGCATATCGGAGCCGCCGTTGGCGATGATGATGCGCAGCAACGGTTCCGATTCGTCGGAGGCCAGCAATGCGCGACGCTGCTGCACCGCCAGTCCGGCCAGCTCCTCGACCTGGGCGTGCGGATAGCGCACATTGGTGTCGACGTAGCTGAGGCCGGCGAAGTACACCAGCGAGATCAAGGGTCTGTTCGGGTTGTTCGCGCGCGCGTCGGCCGCGGCGACATTGAGCCGGAACACTTCTCGCTGCATCGCCGACAGCTCGGGGTCATCGGCGAAGGTCTGGCGGGGGTTGTCGCTGTAGCCGACGCATTCACCGTCGCGCAAACTCACCGAGACACCGTCGGTCCACGGCCAGTGCGAGCATTCGGCGCCACGCAGCGGTGGGAAGTAGACCAGGGTCGCGGCCACGGCCAGCACGATCGGGATCAGCACACACAGACCGACGAACCAGCTGCGCGCGGCGAGCGGCGGCGCGGGCGGCAGTGCGAGACCGCGAAAGCGGCCATCGCTGACGCGCGGGGTCGTGTCGGGCGGCAGGATCGCGCGCAACGGGAGGAACCAGGCGTCGGCCTGACGATGGGTGCGCCGGTTGTCGATCTCGCGCACCCACTCCTGCAGTGGATCGGGCGGTTGCGGGGTCGGCGCGGCGGCGAGACTTTCCAGGGTGCGCAGCGGGCGGAGGTCGCTGATGTGCGAGAGCTCACCGACCTCACGGCTGGGCCCTTCGTCGCGCAGCGCCACCACGACCAGCGGATCGAAAAGGCCGGTCTCGTTCCGGATTTCGTTGATCCAGGTGAGGATGCGCGCACCGTCGCTGCCCTCGGCCAGACCACCGAGCAACGCCACCGGATACGCGGTACGCCGCCAGCTCGACGGTCGCCAGATCCGGCGTCGGTAGGCATCGCGCAGGTCCTCGAGAAACGCGTGCACGAGGAGCTTGGCAACCTGCTCCTCGTTCTCGTCGACCCGATGTGACGCGGTGAGCCGGGACGCGAAACCGAGGAAGCTGCCCGACAATTCAGGCGCCAGGTAGCGCTGGTGCAGGAACCACCGCGTCACCTTCGACATGCCGGGAATGCGCCCCGACACCCACAGCCACAACCGCAGCACCGGCCACAGCGCCAGCACACCGAAGACCACTCGCGAAATCGTGTCGCCCGCAACACCTTCGGCGGTGTCGGAACGGCTCGTCGGTGAACCGCTACGCAGCAGTTTGGGCAGTCTGCGACGCAGCTCGTCGGGTGCCTCGGATTCGTCGGAAGTCACCCGCTGGCGGGTCAGCCAGTCGGCGGTGCGGTAGCGCGGGAACTTGATCGCGCCCATCGCGGTGTCGTCGGCGGCGAAACCCGCCACCAGCTGCTGGACGATCGGCAGGCAGTGGCCGGGGATCTCCTGGTCATTGGCGTGCGGACCCGCGTCGATCGCGTTGAGGTCGGGGGTGAGCAGCGTGCGCGGCAGGTCGGGCGCGTGCAGGTCGATCTTGACGCGCGGCGTCGCCCGCCTGCCCCCGGATTCGCTGAGCCAACTGTAGATTTCGCCGACCAGCGCGGTGTGCCCGGCAACGCCGACGACTTCGATGATCGGCCGCGGCAGCGCGCGCCGCCCGTGAACCAATGTGCGCAGCACGCGCGGGCGGGCGTCGGGAATCTCGAGCGCCCGCAGCAGCTCCAGCAG
>NZ_JBHWZY010000504.1:0-5124 GCF_042727815.1 Nocardia sp. NPDC060220 | reverse complement strand
CACCATGCTCGGCCGTGGTTCGGTGAGCATCAACAGTGGTGGCGAGAAGATCTACCCCGAAGAGGTGGAGGGCGCCCTCAAGGCGCACCCCGAGATCTTCGACGCGCTGGTGGTCGGGGTCGAGGACGCCCGCTGGGGCCAGCGTGTCGTCGCCGTCGTCCAGTGTCGTGGCGAGAACCGCCCCACCCTGGCCGACCTGAAACCGGTACTGGCCCAGGAGATCGCGTCGTACAAGCAGCCACGCAGCCTGTGGTTCGTCGACGAGATCAAGCGCTCGCCCGCGGGCAAGCCGGACTACCGCTGGGCCAAGTCGCAGACCGATGAGCGGCCTGCGGACGAGCACGCGGAGGCAGGCTCGGCGTAGTACCCGCACGATACGAACAAGCCCGCCCGGCAGCGTCGCCGGGCGGGCTTTCGTCGTGTTCGGAATCGGTGGTGGGGAAACGGGTTCCGGTCAGCGGTTGCCGAGTTCGGAGAGTTGGTAGGCCAGCTTGGCACGGACCGCGGGGATGCGGGTGAGCAGGCGGAAGGCGGTGTTGCGGGCGGTGCGTGCCGGGGCGGACTGGAGGGTCGCCATCGAGGTCATGCGGTGGGTGAAGGCGACGACGTCGAGGGCGATGGGCCTGCGGGTGGTTTCGTAGGTGTCGAGAATCGAATCCGGTTCGCCTGCGTCGACTTTCGCCAGCAGAGAGCCCAGGAGTGCCGCGTCCTGGATGCCGGTGTTCATGCCCTGGCCGCCTGCGGGGCTGTGGACGTGGGCGGCGTCGCCCGCGAGGAGGACGCGGCCTGCGCGGTAGTGGTCGGCTACGCGGTGGTGGACCCGGAATCGGGAGCTCCACAGCACCTCGTCCACATGGATCTCGCCCGCTGGGCCGCGGGTGTTCAGCAGGGTCTGGATATCGGTGCGGGTGGGGTGTTCCGGGGCGTCGTCGACGGTGGCGACGACGCGGTACCGGTTGTGCGCGTCGTCGGGGAGGGGCGCGACCACGGTGACGCCTTCGGGGGAGAGGTGCAGCGACACTTCCGAACGCGGGGTAGGCCAGCTCATGCGGACGTCGGCGAGGACGAAGGAGGCGGGGTAGGTATCGCCCGTGAAGCCGATGCCCGCTTGCTCGCGCACGACGCTGTGCATGCCGTCGGCGCCGATGACATAGTCGGCCTCGATCTCGCCGCGCTGGTCGTTCTCGTCGACGTATTCGACAGTGACGCTGTCGTTCTCGTCGCTGACCCGGGTGACGGTGAGCGGCCGGTGCACCGTGCCGCCCAGCTCGTGCAGCCGGTCCAGGAGCACCTGCTCGGTGACGTCCTGCGGCACCATCAGCGTGTACGGGAAGGCGGTGGGGAGATCGCCGAACTCGATGGTGGCCAACGTCTTCGCGCCGTCGTGGAGCTTGAAGGTGGGCACCTGGATTCCGAGTTCGACGAGCTTGCTCGTGATGCCGAGCCCGTCGAGCACCTCGAGTGTCCTGGCGTGCACCACCGCGGCCCGAGAAGTGTTGGCGCCCTCGCCGAGTCGATCGATGAGCACATGGTCGACGCCGGCTTCGGCGAGCACGATCGCGGCGGTGAGCCCGGCGGGACCCGCGCCGACGATGACGACGGAGGTGGCTTCGGGAAGTGAGGTGGCGGGCATTTCGACTCCTGGTCAACGCTTGTTTGCCAACGCTTGTAGGCATAACGGTAAACCCGCTCACGGATGAAAGTCAACAGTTGTTGGCCTACAATTGTTGACATGCCTGACCAGGAGATTCCCGCCCGTCGTTCCGACGCAACGAAGGCCGCCATCCTCGAGGCCGCCCGCGCCCGCTTCGCCGCCGACGGCTACGCCAAAGCCACGATCCGCGCGATCGCCGCAGACGCCGAGATCGACCCGTCGATGGTGATGCGCTATTTCGGCAGCAAGGACGGCCTCTTCGCCGCCGCCGCTCAGATCGACCTGGACCTCCCCGACCTGAGTGCCGCCGACCCGAACG
Source organism: Nocardia sp. NPDC060220 (assembly GCF_042727815.1). Taxonomy (NCBI): domain Bacteria; kingdom Bacillati; phylum Actinomycetota; class Actinomycetes; order Mycobacteriales; family Nocardiaceae; genus Nocardia; species Nocardia sp. NPDC060220. Next base: position 3,151 of record NZ_JBHWZY010000504.1, on the reverse strand, counting down.
CCATGGGCGAGTTGATGATCCGCCGCTTCCTCGAGATCTGGGAGGGCAACGACAACACCGTTCTGCTGATCCTGCTCCGCTCTTCGATCACCGACGAGGCGGTCGCGGCCCGCTTCCGCGAGATCTTCGCCGACCAGGTCCTGCCCGCCGTCCTCCGCTTCGGCACCCCCGCAGACGCCCCGCGTCGTGCCGCGCTTATCGTCACTCAACTCCTGGGCCTGGCCCTGTGTCGGTACGTCCTGCGGCTGCCGCCGGTAGTCGCGCTTACGCCACAGCAGATCGTCACCGACCTCGCCCCCACCCTGCAGCGCTACCTGACTTCGGGGTTGGATCTCCATCGGTAGGCAGGAGTGCATCGGTGCCTTGCGACGCCATTTGAGGCGCGGCCGGCCTACGGCGTCAAGAGTCGGTGAGAACCGGTAATCAGTGCTTCAAAGCGGTAGCGAGACGGGATGCGATCTCGGGAACATCGATCACTGCGCCACTGGCGACGTCGATCATGAGGTTGTACGTGAGGTCTTCGTCGAGAGAGCTCGTGTCGATGCCGTTGTAGGCCAGGAAGACGATCGCGCCAGCGATGGCAAGACGCTTGTTGCCGTCGACGAGTGGGTGGTTGGCTGCGATCGAATGCAGGAGCGCTGCGGACTTCTCCCAGATGCCTGGGTAGGCGTCGGTCCCGAACACGGTGGTTGCCGGGCGCGCGGCCGCCGAGGCGAGCAGTCCCGCGTCGCGTACGACGTACGGCCCTGCCACATCCTCGGCGATTGCTCGCAGGTCGGCGACCGTGAGGTAGTAGATCTCCGCTTCGCTCACTCGGCGAGCCTGTCGAGCAGGCTCCTGTGACGCTCGGCGAATTGTCGCGATAGTGCGCGGACTTGGCTGTTTGCGGTCTCGGCCATCGAATCCGGCACCACGGCCGCTACGCGGCGGCCATGACGGGTCAAGTGCACGACGGTGCCGCTCTCGGCGGCCGCAATCACCTCGGCGAGGCGCTCCCTGGCTTCACTTACCGGGAGTTCCCAGTTCTCGGGCGAGGGGGCTGCAGTCATGCTTTGAATTGTACATCTTGGCCGACAGTTCGTACGAACTGTCGGCCAAGAGTTAGTTCGCCAGTTCCGCGCCGAGGGCGAGGAGGTGGGGAGTTGCGCCGCCGAGGGCGAATTCGTGGTGCTTGGCGGCGGTGAAGTAGTTGTGGGTGATGTGGTCGCGGTCGATGCCGAGGCCGCCGTGGACGTGGACCACGGTGTGGGCGACCTTGTGGCCCGCTTCGGCTGCCCAGAACTTGGCGATATGGATGGCCTCGGCGGCGGGCAGGTCCTCCGACAGGCGCCAGGCGCCCTGGGTGACGGTGAGGCGAAGGCCACCGATGTCGATGTAGGCGTCGGACAGGCGCTGGGCGACCGACTGGAACGAGCCGATCGGCTTGCCGAACTGCTCGCGGGTACGGGTGTGCTCGGCGGTCAGCTCGAGTGCGCGCTCCAGCGTGCCGAGTTGCAGGGCCGAGAGGCCGAGCCAGGCGTGTTCGCGCAGCCAGGTGAGGATGTCGGCGCCCGCCTCGATGCTGCCGAGCAGTTCGGCCGGGGTGGCGGCGAGGTCGACGGCGAACTCGGGGCTCAGGTCGACGACCTGCTGGGCGGTGCGGGTGACCGAAGCGTGCTCCGGATCGACCACGAACACGCCGACACCGGTAGAGGTGATGGCGGGCACCAGGATTCGTTCGGCGCGATCGGCGACGGCGACCGTGGTCGCGGTACCGGTGAGCGTCCATCCGGCGCCGGCGGCCTGGGCGACGATCCCGGGTGCGTCGGTGGTGGCGCGCAGTTCCTCGGCCAGCGCGGCGGTGAGCACGATCTCGCCCGCGCCCGCGCGCGCGGCCAGCTGCTGCTGGTCGGCATTGCCGAACTTCGCCAGCGCGCCCGCGCCGAGGACGATCGACCACAGGTAGGGCACCGCGGCGACGACGCGGCCGAGTTCACGCAGGATCGCGGTCTGCTCGAGCATGCCGAAATCGCTGCCGCCCAGGGCTTCCGGCAGCGCGGCGGCCAGCACGCCGGTCTCGGCGAGCGACTTCCAGAGCTGCTCGTCGAAGCGGGCGGCGGTGTCGAGTTCGCGCAGCCGATCGGCGGTGACGAGCTTGGCGCAGATCTCGCCGGTCAGCCGGGCGAGATCGGTCTGGGCTTCGGTGGGAGTGAAATCCATGGGGAGATACCGGCTTTCGGGATCAGCGGGCGGACGCGGGCTGGCGCAGGGCGGTCATGGCGATGATGTCGCGCTGGACCTCGTTGGTGCCGCCGCCGAAGGTGAGAATCAGTGCGGCGCGGTGCATCCGCTCGAGCCGGCCGAGCAGTGCGGCGCCGGGGGAGTCCTGGCGCAGGTACGCGTGCGGGCCGACGACCTCCATCAGCAGGCGATAGGCCTCGGTGGAGAGTTCGGTGCCGTAGACCTTGCAGGCGGAGGCGTCCCACGGCTTCGGCGCGGCCTCGCCGCCCTGATCGGCGCGGCTGGCGATCTCCCAGTTCAGCAGCTTGAGGTATTCGACCTTGGCGTGCACCCGAGCCAGGTTGAGCCGGGCCCATTCCTGGTCGATCACGCGCTTGCCGTTGGGCAGGGTGGTTTCCCGTGCCCACTCCACGGTCTGGGCGACCGCGAGGCTCAGCGGACCCGCCGAGGTGAGGGCGACTCGTTCGTGATTGAGCTGGTTGGTGATGAGCGACCAGCCGCCGTTCTCGGGACCGACCACCGACGAGGCGGGCACCCGCACGTCCTGGTAGTAGGTGGCGCTGGTGTCGGGCCCGGCCATCGTGTGCACCGGCGTCCAGGAGAACCCGTCGACATCGGTCGGCACGATGAGCATCGTGATGCCCTTGTGCTTCTTGGCGGCCGGATCGGTGCGCACGGCCAGCCAGATGTAGTCGGCGTAGGCGATGAGGCTGGTCCACATCTTCTGGCCGTTGATGACGAAGTCGTCGCCGTCGCGCACCGCGGTGGTCCGCAGCGAGGCCAGGTCGGTACCGGCGCCCGGCTCGGAGTAGCCGATGGCGAAGTGCAGCTCACCGGAGGCGATCTTGGGCAGGAAGAACTTCTTCTGCTCTTCGGTGCCGTATTGCATGATCGTCGGCGCCACGGAATTGAGCGTCAGGAAGGGAACCGG
>NZ_JBHWZY010000503.1:0-5126 GCF_042727815.1 Nocardia sp. NPDC060220 | reverse complement strand
GAATCCATCCGATCAGAGAGACAGCATGACAGCGACCATCGCCGTTTGCCCGAGCAGCTGAGCTATCGGATCGTCGATTGTTGTGCCCATTTTCCCATGGGACTCCGGTCCACCGACACGTTCTGATCTGACACTGGACAAGAATCCCATCGTCGTGGCACTTCGCGCCGACCGGAGGTGTTGAGGACGGTCGTGGACATGCCTTCGGCGGCTTCTTCCAGCCCGGCGCGCTGCGTATTCTGGTCGGATGATCTCCGCAGGTATCGCGGCGATCGAATTCCTTGTGAGCGGAGGGTAATTCGTGAGCAGCGCGCAGGTCGGGTCGTCGCGAGGGGTGGGCGAACAGGAGATCCTGGATCGGGTGGCCGAACTGGCGGTGGGGTTTGCCGCCGACGCGGCCGGCTATGACGAGCGGGCCGAGATTCCGGTCGCCGAGCTGACCGCACTGCACGATGCCGGGGTTGATCGGGCGGTGCTGCCTCGGCGGCTGGGTGGGCTCGGATCGAGCTATCAGTCGTTCGGGGCAGTGGTCCGGATTCTGGCGAAGGCCGATCCGTCCATCGCGACGATCTGGGTGATGCACGCTGGTGCGGGCGTCGCGTTGGCCGAGTTGACCGGGGATTCGGCGGGGTCGTTCTTCGCCGAGGAGTTTCTCGCGGGTAAACGGTTCGCCAACGCGTTGTCCGAGCCGGGCAGCGGCAACCGGTTTCTGCAACCACAGCAGGTGGCCGAACCCGTGATAGGCGGCTGGTCGCTCACCGGCGCGAAACGGTTCGTCTCCGGTAGCGAGATCGCGGACTACCTGCTGGTGAACGCGCTGGTTTCGGGGGCACCGACGTTCTTCGGGGTGATACCGGACGAGTCCGTATCGATCATCCCGATCTGGGACACCCTCGGTTTGCGCGCGACCCGCAGTCAACTGCTGGCCTTCGACAACACCGTGTTGCGCGCCGAATACCGTGGTCGTGCACCGGGACCGGGTGATTTCGCGGTGATCCCGGCCGGGTTGCCCGCCATCTCCCTCGGCATCGCCGACGCGGCGCTCGCCGCGTTGGTCGCGCACGCCCGGTCGCGGATGATCCTGGGCAATCCGCTGGCCGAGCAACAGTGGGTGCAGCACGAGGTCGCCGACGTACAGGTACGCCTCGCTGCCGCCCACGCCCTCTACGACCAGGGCCTGCGCGAGGCCGACAGCGCGAGCCCCGCCTTCTTCTCCACCCTGTCGCGGGCGAAGTATCTCGCGAACAAGGTGGCAGTGGACGTCGCCCAGTTGGGTGTGCGCGTGGGTGGAGCATCGGGGTATCTGCGTCAGTCGCCCATTCAGCGGCACCTGCGCGACGCCGAAGCGGGGCAGCTCATGGCGTACTCGACCGAGGTGCTGGCCGGTGAGATCGGCCGGGAGGTGCTCGGCGCCGATGTGCCGCCGCCGAGCTCTTGATCACCTCGGTCGAGATCGGTTGTCTTCCAATACTTCAGGTGCCACAGCCGTCGTCGGACGTGGAGCTACCGGAGGCACTATCCGGCCATGGCGTCCTTGCGCCGCGCGGCGCGGTAGGCGGCCGGGGTGACCCCGTACTTGGCGCGGAATGCTCGGGAGAGTTGATCGACCGTGCGGAAACCGCAGCTGTCGGCAATGTCGCGCAGGCCACGGGTGTCATCGCTGAGCGCGCTCGCCGCGGCAGCCAGCCTGCGGGTGCGGATGAGCCGCCCCACGGACAGGCCCTGGAGTTCGAACGCCCGGAACAGGGTCCGCCTGCTCACGTGCAGCCGGACCGCGACCGCATCGGGATTCACCGCCGGGTCCGCGAAATTCCGGTCGATGAAGTCGGCCGCGCGGCGACGCAGCACATCCTCGGTTGTCAGCTCCCTCGTCGCATCCGTGAGATCGCGTTCGAGCAGCGCGACTATCGCCGCCCGGAACAAGATCTCGTCGATGCGAGCCACAATTCGCAGATGGTCGGGACTTGTTGCGCCACAGGCGATATCACGGCCGAACATCAAGGCCGACACCGCCGCGCGCGACAGCGGCCAGGACCAGCCGCCTGCCGCGGCCGCGTCCAGTCCCCACGCGGTCAGCGAATCGACCGGTAGGTAGAGGTACAGCACATCGGTGGCCGGAGCCTCGCAGCGCGCGAGGGTCGACCGGAACGGGCTGTCGAGGCACACCGCGAAAGCCTCACCGGCCACCGCGGTCGATCGGTGGCCTCGTTGCTCGAGCGTGGCCCGCCCGGCCAGCACCAAACCCAGTTGCAGGTATTGGCTGTAGTGGTCGTCGCCGACGCCGGCGCCGCGCTCGGCGGTGATGTCCGAGGATCGCAGCCGGGCGACCAGCACCGACCCGGTGCTCGAGGTCCACAGCGTGGCAGCGAAATCCTCCCGGGCGCGCAGGCGGCAGCCGAACGCCACCCGCTGCAAATCGGGCGTCCCGCGGAGGGCCACACCCTGGTCGGCGGCGGGGCCCGGTCGCTCCAAGGGGCACACAGTTGCCGGTCGAATCAATTCGCTCGCCGATTGCCCCAATTCGAACAAAACGGACTTCTCTGGCACTGTGACCCTCGGAAAGGCCTCCGTTCGGTCGGAGTGCTGCTCGCCGCGCTCGGTTCGCCCTCCGGTCTCGATCCTGTCCGCGTCCGCCTCGCTGTGCATATTCCACCTCCGCGCTGGGGGTGCGCGGTCGCCGGAAACGGGTAGGACGCGGATCCGTCACCGGTTGCCTGCACCTGTCGACAATGGGAGTTGCTCTCGAAAAACCAAGGATAACAGCGTAATTCGCTGACATAGTACGGTCTATCGGATCTCGGTGTCACCTCGTGGACGACACTCGCATTCCGTGCCAGGTTCGCCGGGATGTCGTGCCAGGACGGGTTGCGCGGGCCGTGCTCTCGACTGCCTCGAAGGCGGTTCCCGCCTGCCGATTTCGGTCATCCGGTAGCCATCGGGGGCGCTCGTCGATGGTTTGCCTGGTTATTGCGGCACTCCTGCCTGCGGCCTAACCTCGACACCGTTGGCTCCCTTGCTATTCCGCGTTCAACGGTCGCAGGATTCCTCATCGTGTCCTCCCTGCTCGCGCGCATTCCTCGCTCACCTCGACGACAAAGGACTACTGAGACATGCTGTGGGAAGCACTGCTGTGGGTGATCGTCGCCGCAGGACTGGCCGGAACCGCCGCCTACCTGCTGCGCAGGCGCGGCAAGGGGCGCGACGGAGAGGCCACCAACGAGTCGGTGGGGCAGGTGTTCACGCTCGTCGGCGGACTGCAGGTGGTGCTCGCGTCGTTCCTGCTCATCGGCGTGCTCGACACCAACGCCGGTGCGGCGAAGGCGGCATCGGACGAGGCAGACCGGCTGCTCGCCTTGCAGTGGGCGGGCGACGCGTTGTCCGAGCCGGCCCGCAGCACCGTCACCAGGGCTGTTCACTCCTATACCGGCCAGGTGATCGAGGTCGAATGGCCCGCCATGAGCTCCGGTGGGAGTGTCGATGACAGGGCGTGGAACCAGTTGTCGGCGGTGCGTACCAGCATTGCGGCCAGTCCCGCCACCGACGAATGGCAACGTTCGCGTCAGATCGCGGCAGCCGATCGGCTGTGGGAGGTCTACGAGGCAAGGCAAGCCAGGATCGAGGCCGCGGGCAGCGCGCTGTCGCCGATGATGTGGCTGGCGCTGGCACTCGGCGCGATTCTGTCGGTGGGTTTGTCACTGCTGTTCTCGGGCACCAGCGCGCGCATTCACATCGTGGTGGTGGCCAGCTTCGCGGCGGTGGTGACGTTCATGATCTTCACCATCTTCGAGCTACAGAACCCCTATGGCCGAGCGGCGGCTGTCGCACCGACGGCCTTCGATGCCGTGCTGGTGCAACTGAGGTGAAAAAGACTGTGCGGAGAGGGATCTGGGCTGCCGCACTGGCGGGGGTGGGCCTGTTCGCGCCCGGATCGGTCGGTGCGGTTCCAGGTCCGGTATCACCGTCGATCGAGCCACCGAGCGTCGTCGTACCGCGAAACATGCCGCGAATCGGGACGTTGACCACCGCCCCACCGGAACCCGCGGAGACGCTACGCGTACCGCCGCCTCTCGCGACGACCGGCCAGCTTCCTCGGTCGGTGCCGCGGTACGAGGAACCGGAGGTCACCCGGCGGCCGTTCATGGAACCCAGGCTCCCCGGTCAGGGCGACCGGCCCGATCTACCGGAGACGACCACGCCGAGAAGGCCGTTCGAGAAGCCGGCCGTTCCTTCGTTCGAGCGGCCGACTGTTCAGGTGCCGGTACCGCCTCGCGGTGGTCTGGAATTGCCCGCTCCGGCCCGCCCGTTCGATGGACGGGAAGCGCCGGTTCCGCAGGCCCCGCGTCCGCTCCCGTTGCCTGCTCCGGCACCTCCGCCGTTCCCGTTACCTGCTCCCGCGCCGCCGAAGCCGCTGCCTGTACCACCGCCACCTCCCTCGGTCCCGGCCCCGCAGCCGACTGTGCCGCCTATCCCTGAACCGTCACCTCCACCGGAACCTCCTCCGCCACCGCCGAGCGTGTCGGTCAGCCCCCCGCCGGCCCCGATTCCGTCACCCGTGGAACCGCCGCCGAGTCCACCCGTCCCGGTCCCCACGCCGGTGAGGTTTGTCTCGCCGCCGGAGAAGGAGCCGGAGGCGGTGGTTGCCCAGCCGGTGGCGGTCGAACAGCGACGCTGGGCGCTCACCGCCCTGCTGCTGGTCATCGGAAGCGCGGGTGCGGGGAGGGCGGCGATGAGGCGCTCATGAGTCACTGAAGCAGACATTCAGCGTCCTCATGGCAATGCCACGAGGGCCGATAGAACCTGGCTCCGGGCATGCGCGACAATCGTGAAGGAGCTATGAATTCACTTCTAGCACAACGGATTTAGAGTCATTTTGCTCCGTAGATCGCGCACGATCCGCTACAGTCGCTTCTGCCACAATCGATAGCCGGTGGATAACTGATTCGTTCACTCCCCGTGGTGTGTCATCTCGTTTCTCCCATGTCTCTCGAAGCAGGAAGAACTCATGACTGAACTGGCTGAACCATTCTCTGGAACCATCGCCGCCGCCCAGCTGAGCCTCAGCACCGTCGCCGCGCGCAACCTCGCAACCACCACCAAATCCGTGCCGCAGATGCAAGGCATCACCT
>NZ_JBHWZY010000502.1:0-5146 GCF_042727815.1 Nocardia sp. NPDC060220 | reverse complement strand
CCTCCAGGCGCCGCACCCGCTCGGTGACGGCGGCTTTCTCGTTGTGTGGCCGACACGAAAAAACCCCCGCGGTGAGCGGGGGCTGCCTCGGATCTCAGCTGGTTTCCAGGTCCTCGTCGCCAGGGAGGACGCCCGTCACCAGGAAGATCACGCGACGGCCGATCTCCACGGCGTGGTCGGCGAAGCGCTCGTAGTAGCGGCCCAGCAGGGTGACGTCCACCGCGGCGGCTACGCCGTACTTCCAATCGCGGTCCATCAGGAGGGTGAACAGGTGGCGGTGGAGATCATCCATCGCTTCGTCGTCCTGGTTGAGCTGGGCGGCGCGCTCGGGGTCGCGGGACTCGAGTACCTCTTTGGCGCCCGCGCCCATGTTGACCGCGATGCGGCCCATCTCGGCGAAGTAGCCGTTGACCGACTCGGGCAGGGCGTGGGCGGGGTGGCGGCGACGGGTCACCTTGGCGACGTGCAGCGCGAGCGCGCCCATCCGGTTGACGTCGCCCACGATCTGGATCGCGCTGACGACCTGGCGCAGGTCGCCCGCGACGGGGGCCTGCAGTGCGAGCAGCGCGAAGGCCTTCTCCTCGGCCTCGGTGATCATCACCGAGATCCGATCCTGCTCACCGATGACCTGCTCGGCCAGACCCAGGTCGGCCTGCAGCAGTGATTGGGTGGCCTGTTCCATGGCCTGGCCAGCGAGACCGGCCATCTCGCCGAGGAGGTTGGCGAGGTCGGCCATTTGCTCGTTGTAGATGACACGCATGATTGCAGACCCTAGTGGGTACCCGGATCCCTGTCACCCAACGCCGGGTTAATGCCACATGGCAGTGTCGTGGCAGGTCAGCGGCTGTGCCCTACTTGCACGTGTCGTCGGCGGCGTTCATGTGCTCGAGGTCGGAGGGCAGCGCGACCGGGGCCGCGCTGTGCGGCTGCCCCATCGGCACCGTCGGCAGTTCCGTGCCGACCGGTGTCGCCGTGCGGACCGTGCCCGCGAAATCGGTGCCGACCACTACTTCGATGATGCTGCCCAGCTCGTTGGCCTGCTCCAGGACCGCGCCGGGGATCGCGCTCGCCACGGTGGCGGCCTCGGCTTCCAGCCCCGCGGCGTAGCGGATCGTCGAGGTCGACGCGGTACCGCCGGAGTAGTTGCCGGTGTTGTAGATCCCGAAGCCCTGGTAGCTGAGCTTGGAGGCGACCGTCTTGGCCGCGCCCACCGTGCCCGAACCGTTGGACACCAGCAGCGACATCGTGCTCGGGGCCACCGCGTACTGCTTGGGCGCGGCCGGGGCCGGTGACGGCGCCGAACTCTGCACCTCAGGTGCCTTGGTCTCACCCGGCAGCGGCTGGTCGTCGATGACGGCGCGGAAGATGGCCTTGATGTCGGATTCGCGCGGAATCTCGTTGCCGTAGGAGGTGGTGCCCGCCGTGGGGATGGTCAGGAACGTCACCGCGCCCGCGTCCATCTTCTGCAGGGAACGGCCGAGCAGCAGGAGGTCCTGCGGTGTCACCTTGTCGACGAAGGTGTGGGCGGTGAAGGCCTGGATGAACCCGTTGAGCTTGCCCGGATCGAAGAGCACCTTGCTCGATAACGCCCCACGTAACAGCGACGCGAGGAAGCGTTGCTGGCGGTTGATCCGGTCGTAGTCGCTGCGTTCCTCACCGACCACGTGCCTGGCGCGCACATAGTTGAGCGCGGTCTCGCCGTTGACCCGCTGCTTGCCCGAGGTCTCGAGCACCGGACCGAGGACGCCGTCGATGATCGGCTTGGTCGAGCACACTTCGACGCCACCGATCTGGTCGACCATGGCCTCGAAACCGGCGAAGTCGATGCCGATGAAGTGGCCGATGGTCAGGCCTGACATCTTGCGAATCACGTCGACCAGGCACTTGGGCCCGCCGCGGGCGTAGACGGCGTTGAGCTTGTCGCTCATGGCCGACGGGAGTTTCTGGTCGGTATAGGTGGCCGTGTCGTTGTCCCATTCCGAGCACACCGGACGGGAGACGTCCAGGTCGCGGGGGAACGACACGACCACCACGCGCGAGCGGTTCTTCGGGATGTGCACCAGCATCGCCGTGTCGGCGCGGGCGCCCTCGGTGTCGGCGGCGGAGCCCGCGCCCATGTCGGCGTTGACGCCCGCTCTGGTGTCGGTGCCGACGATGAGGTAGTTCTCGTCGCCGAGCTGCATATCACCGTCGAGCACGTCGCCGGTGGCGCCGCCGCCGAGTGCGTCGACCTGGGTGAAGCTGCTGTTGGTGGCTTGGAGGTAGCTCCAGCCGCCGCCGGTGATCACCAGCGTGAGCACCGCGACGAAGGTGAGCGTGACGCGCCCTGCCATCCGTGCCTGCTTGTTCCGGCGCTCTCCTGTGCCCGCACGGCCGTCCGGACGACGTGGCGGTGCCGCGGACGCGGTTTTGACCGGCCGGGCGCGCTCGGGCTCGGCGGCGGGGTTCACCGTGGGCAGGATGTCGGTGGGCGGATCGACCGGACCGCCCACCCGCCGTGCCGGGACGGCGGTGCGGACCGGCTCCTTCGACTGGGCGGGCAGCGCGGTGGTCGCGGTGCGGTCGGCGGGGGACTCGGCGCGATGGGGTGGGGTGCCCGCGATGTCGTCGACGACGGGGGAGCCGTCGGTGCGGGGGGCGATGTCGGGACGTGGGGTGGGGCGCGGTGCCTGTTCGCGGGCGCGGCGGCCCGCGCGCGAGGCGGGCTCGGCGCTCTCCGCGGGCGGAACGCGTCTGCCGCGCCTGGTGCGTTCGCTGTCGACCCGGTTCACCAGGTCGGCCACCGTCAGCGGTGCGGAACCGGCGTCCTGCGTCGCGTCGGCGTGACGCGAACGTCGCGAGCCGTTTTCCGGTTGCTCGGTGGGTTCGGCCGTCGGGTATCGCTCCCAGGGGGCGCGATTTCCGGGCCGGGGCGTACGCCCGCGCCGATCGTCACCCACCAACGAACCTCACTTCTCTATCTGGCGCAGCCTGCGCGTCACCGCCCGGCTCCGATTCGAACCAGAGTCGAACGATCCCGCAATGATAACGATTCCGCCACGAGTGGCCACTCCAGTGCACACGGGAATCGCTGACGATGTGATGACGAAGCTCGAATCGCCGACGAAAAGCCCTGCTCGAGACGGTGTGATCGGAGGAAACCGCAGCGGCTTACGAATTGATGTCGACCCGTTATCGGTGGCTGGTCAGCCGCCGCTGTGCATCACATCGGCCGCGGCCGGGACGGTGTCGTCCTCCGGATCGTCGAGCCAACCCTCTGGAAGCACCACCTTGGTCTGCGGCGAACCCTGCCGTCCGCGCGGTCCGAGCGCGTCGGTGGGGAACGGCACGGCCGGGTCGAGCTGCCCGACCAGGTCCTCGATCTGCGACAGCTTCGACACGGTGGCGAAGCTGCGCCGCAGCTGCGAGCCGACCGGGAAACCCATCAGGTACCAGGCCATGTGCTTGCGGATATCGCGCATGGCTTTGTCCTCACCGTCGTGTTCGGTGAGCAGGGTGGCGTGGCGCACCAGGATCTCTCCGACGCGGCCGAGCGTCGGCCCCTCCGGGATCGGTTCGCCGCGCAGGGCCGCGCTGAGTTCGGCGAACAGCCACGGCCGGCCGAGGCAGCCGCGGCCGACTACCACGCCGTCGCAGCCGGTCTCGTTCATCATCCGCAGGGCGTCGTCGGCGGTGAAGATGTCGCCGTTGCCGAGGACCGGGATGGAGGTGACGGCTTCCTTGAGCCGGGCGATGGCCGACCAGTCGGCCGCGCCCGAGTAGAGCTGGGCCGCGGTGCGCGCGTGCAGCGCCACGGCGGCGGCGCCCTCGGCCTCGGCGATGCGGCCGGTGTCGAGATAGGTGTGGTGGTCGTCGTCGATGCCGATGCGGAACTTGAAGGTCACCGGAACACCGGCCGGTTCGGCCGCGGCCACCATCTCACGGACGATATTGGCGAAGAGCCTGCGCTTGTACGGCAGCGCCGACCCGCCGCCGAGCTTGGTCACCTTGCGGACGGGGCAGCCCAGATTGAGGTCGATGTGGTCGGCCCAGCCCTCGCCGACGATGATCCGCACGGCCTCGCCGAGCGTCTTGGGATCCACCCCGTAGAGCTGCATCGAGCGCGGATGTTCGTCGGCGTCGAAAGACATCATGTGCAGCGTCTTCTCGTTGCGCTCGACCACTGCGCGGGCGGTGATCATCTCGCACACGTAGATCGAGGTCGCGCTACCGAACTCCCGGCACAGCCTGCGGAAGGCACGGTTGGTGATGCCCGCCATCGGCGCGAGCACAACCGGCGGATCGACCGGGTAGGGCCCGATCCGCAGCGCGGTGGGCGCCTGGGGCAGCGTGGTAGTCACGCACACGATTGTCTCATCCGCCCCGATGTGATCGATCTCGCGTCCTGATGCTTATCCGCGGGTCATCGCCGCCACTGCGACCGAGATGACACCGTTTACCTGCTACGCCGTGTCCGGAACAGGTCCGCGACGTCAGTAGCCTTACTCTGCTGGCATCGTCGCCTCCGGCGGTGCGCTGTCCCCACGTAATCGGAGAAGACCCCCATGGAAGACGCCACCGACCTGACGAAAACCCCTGCCACGCCCGACAAGGGCACGGTCGCCGTGCGCGTCTCGTCGCTGGTGGGCGGTGCCGTGATCGCCGTCCTCGCGATTCTCGCGCTGGTGCTCGGCGTGCTGCTCGGCTCGGCCCGTTCCGAGATCTCCGACATGAAGGACCAGGCCGCCGACGACGCGAAGGCCGAACAGATCGCCCTCGACTACTCCGTCGGCTCGGCGACCCTGAACTACCAGGACGTCAACGCCTGGGTCGCCAAGCTGAAGGCCGGAACCTCACCCGAGCTGTCGAAGAAGTTCGACGCCACCGGCGCGAAGCTCGAGCAGATCATCATCCCGCTGAAGTGGACCTCCACCGCCACGCCGATCACCGCCAAGGTGCTCTCGCACGAGGGCGAGGTCTACAAGGTCGCGGCGTTCGTGGACGTGAGCACCACCAACGCGCAGAACCCCGACGGCCTGCGCAACACGGTCACCTACAACATCACCGTCGACGCGGGCAAGGACTGGAAGATCACCGACGTCGGCAGCGCCGACGGCGCCCTCCCGATGAAGTAGTCCCCACACAAAAGCGCCGCCCACCTTCGATC